>DATBYN010000168.1:0-5169 GCA_036513695.1 Bradyrhizobium sp.
ATCGCCTCGCGCAGCACCCGCGATGTTCCTTCCGGATAATCCTCCAGATGCGCAGCCGCTTCCTTGTAGACCGCAATCGCCCTCGGCGACGGCCCGAACGGGGTTTCGTTGGCCGACAGCTTGAACACCTTGCGGCCCGGCTCCGGCACCGGGCTCTTGCCGGGCGTGTAGGGCGCAATATCGAGAATGCCGGGGTTCGGCACGGGACGGGACATCTTCAACTCCGGGTATTCAGGGCGGCTTTTACGATTTGGCAGCCGCGTTCGGGGGCACCGTATAGCGCGTTGCGTGGCTGCCGACGAGAGCCGATGAACGCACCGAGGCGCCAGCCTCGATCAAGGCCGACCTGATCTTTTCAAGGCTAAATGGCCGCGCAATCGACACCAGCAGCGCCGCGCCGTCGAAGGCGGTATCCGGCACCGCGACGATTTCCGCCAGCGGCGACAGCGCGCGTGCGACCTCGGCATTCCAGCCGGATACCCGCACGCTCCACATCTCGACTTCGGTCACCATGGCGCTGTCGGCGACCCGCGACACCACGAACACCGGCAGCGCCGCCGGATGATCGGCGCGCTCGACGAACGGCAGCCGCGCAATGATTTTTGGCGCGCCATCAGCCTCGAGCGCGATCCACCAGGGGGTGCGACTGGAGGTAGCCGAGACCAGCGCCAGGTCGCCCTTTGATTTCGCGACCGCTTCGACCGCGGCCGGCGCACTGAAATGCGAGACATAGGGGACGGTAAATCCGAAATGAAACCGCGCCGAATCCCGCATCGCGGACTCGCCCGGCGAGATATCGGCATGCACCGAAAACGGCGCCTGGACGTAAGTGAAGGTCGAGATGATGACGCGCCAGATGCTCTCGACAGTGTCGAGTGGCAGGATGCCGCGGTGGCGCTCGACCAGCCGCCGCATCATGTCGGCCTCCCGCGCCGGGCGGAAGGCCGATCCGACTTCCTGGGTCTGCTTCACTTGGATCAGCCGATCGATGATATCGCCGCGTTGCATCAACAGGCTGTGGACCTGCGCATCGATGGTGTCGATCTCTTTGCGCAGCACCTCGAGCGAGGGTGGGGCGGGGGGCGATTGGGACATCTTCAGACCTTGAAAAGAGCACTGCGAAGGGGCAGGCAAGGAGCACTGATTAGGTAAGACGATCCCTAAAAGCAAAGAAAACGTTGCGAATTCCGGTGCGCGCAAGGCGATGGGAGCCCCGCGTTGGCCCAGCCTTGCCTTGACGAGAGGCCGCCCAGTGACTAGTATTTGATCCATTCCGTGGTCATTTGAGCCGGCCGGCTTGCAGCCACGTTAAACAACTCGCTAAACAGGCCGGGGACAGATGTGATCCCGGTCGAACGTTTGTTCAGGCCGGGTTTTTTATGGCCTGATTTCCGGGGTGGTTCGCGAAGAACCCCCACAGGAGGTCGGTAGTTGCGATGGTAAAAGTTCAGTCGATACCAAGTCCGGCGATCCATGCCGACGAGCGGTCGCAGGAGGCGGATCATCCGAGTTCGCTGGTTGCACTGTTTGGCAAGGACCAGCCATTGCCGCTCGATTGCGGCATCGATCTGGCGCCGTTCCAGATCGCCTATCAGACCTATGGCGAACTCAACACCGAGCGTTCCAACGCCATCCTGGTCTGCCATGCGCTGACCGGTGATCAGCATGTCGCCAACATCCATCCGGTGACCGCCAAGCCGGGCTGGTGGGAAACCATGGTCGGTCCCGGCCGTCCGCTCGACACCGACAGCTATTTTATCATTTGCCCCAACGTGATCGGCGGCTGCATGGGCTCGACCGGGCCGGCCTCGACCAATCCGGCGACCGGGAAAATGTGGGGGTTGGATTTCCCGGTCATCACCATCCCCGACATGGTGCGCGCGCAGGCGATGCTGCTCGATCGTCTCGGGATCGAGACGCTGTTCTGCGTCGTCGGCGGCTCGATGGGCGGCATGCAGGCGCTGCAGTGGACCGCGGCCTATCCCAAACGGGTGTTCTCGACGCTGGCGATTGCCTGCAGCACGCGGCACTCGGCGCAGAACATCGCGTTCCACGAGCTCGGCCGCCAAGCGGTGATGGCCGATCCGGACTGGAACAACGGGCGCTATTCCGAAAAGGGCATCCAGCCGCATCGCGGCCTCGGCGTCGCGCGGATGGCCGCCCATATCACCTATCTGTCGGATGCCGCCTTGCACCGCAAGTTCGGGCGGCGGATGCAGGATCGCGAATTGCCGACCTTCTCGTTCGACGCTGATTTCCAGGTCGAGAGCTATCTGCGCCATCAGGGCTCGTCCTTTGTCGAGCGCTTCGATGCCAACAGCTATCTCTACCTGACCCGGGCGATGGATTATTTCGACATCGCCGCCGATCATAACGGCGTGCTGGCGCAGGCCTTTCGCGGCATCCAGACGCGGTTCTGCGTGGTGTCGTTCACCAGCGACTGGCTGTTTCCGACTTCGGAATCGCGCGCGCTGGTGCATGCGCTCAACGCATCCTCCGCGCGGGTATCCTTCGCCGAGATCGAGACCGATCGCGGACATGATGCCTTCCTGCTCGATGTGCCCGAATTCTTCGACATTTCGCGTGCGTTCCTGCAATCGGCGGGCACCGCGCGCGGCCTGAACAGGACGGGCGGCTGACATGACGATGCAGCAACAGGCGTTGCCGCTGACCGGCATGGCGCAGCCAGACACCGGGCATTATCGCGGCGATCACCTTTTGGTGGCGGAGATGGTCGAGCGCGGCTCAAAGGTGCTGGACGTCGGTTGCGGCGACGGCGACTTGCTGCTGCTCCTGGAAAGCCGCGGTATCGACGGCCGCGGCATCGAATTGTCGCGCGAGGGCGTCAACCGCTGCGTCGCCAAAGGTCTCGCGGTGGTGCAGGGCGACGCCGATACCGACCTGATCAACTATCCCGACGACGCCTTCGATTATGTGATCCTGTCGCAGACCCTGCAGGCGACGCGGCAACCGCGCGTAGTGCTTGAAAATCTGCTGCGGATCGGACGGCGCGCCATCGTCTCGTTCCCGAATTTCGGCTTCTGGCGGATGCGGCTGCAGCTTTTGGTCGGCGGCCATATGCCACGCACCGAAAACCTCCCGGCCACCTGGTACGACTCGCCGAACATCCATTTCTGCACGATCAAGGATTTCGTCCAGCTCTGCGACGAGATCAACGTCAAGATGGAACGCGCGGTCGCCCTCGATCTCTACGGCCGCCCGCTGCGGCTGAATCTGCCCTGGTGGTTTTGGAACATGTTCGGCGAGCAGGGCGTGTTTTTGCTGAGCCGCGCGGGGAAGGCGAAGTAGAATCTTCGCAGAGTGAGCCGCACACGCGGCTGCACCTCTCCCGCGCTTGCGGGGGAGGTGGACGCGCTCGAAGAGCGCGACGGGTGGGGGAATCTCTCCGCGAACGCTGGCATCCCTTATGCGGCACCACCAACCCTCCCCCGCGAAGTGCGGGAGAGGGGCGCACCGGCGGCGCGGCTAAGCCATCATCGACCTCGGATCACGCACCGGCCAGCGGCCGGCTTCGGCGAGCGTGATAAATCGCTCGACCATTTCATTGAACAGCGCGGGCTCTTCCAGATTGAGCACGTGGCCGGATTTTGGAAAGAACACCAGTCCCGACGCCGGCAGGTGCTGCTTCAGGAACATACTCGGCTCGATGCAATTGTCGTCCTCATCGCCGCAGATGATGAGCGTCGGCGTCGGGACCTTCCGGATCGTCTCGGTCAAGGTGTAGATCGAGGGCCGGCCGCCCTGAAAACTGCGCATGGTGTTGGCCGAGCCTTTTGAATCATGCTTCGCCAGCGCGTCGTAGAAATCCGCGTGTCCGCGCGGATCCTTCAGCAAAAACGGAATCCGGCTCGGCGCCTCGCGCGTGGCCTTTGCAACTTCAGCCGAGCCGACACGCTCGAATTCCTCGGCGTTGGCCCGGCATTGCTTGCGGAAGGCGTCGAGGTTTTCGAGGCTCGAACCGGAGCCGACGGCGGCCAGCGTCAGCGATAGCGCGCGCTCCGGCGCGTTGAGGCCGATCTGCAGCGACGAATAAGACCCCATCGACAGGCCGACGAAGTGCGCTTTTGCGATTTTCAAATGATCGAGCACGGCGAGAGAGTCGCTATAGAAGCGCTTGTAAGTGTAAACCTCGGCCGAGGCCGGCACATCCGAGGGCGTATAGCCGCGCGCGGAATAGGCGATGCAGCGGTGGCCGCGCGAGAAGTAACGCATCTGCGGCTCCCAATTGGTGTGATCGGCGGCGAATTCGTGCAGGAAGATGATCGGCGTTCCCTGGCCTGCTTCTTCGAAATAGAGGCGGACATTGTCGGCTGTCACGGCGTAGGGCATTTGCTGTTCCTTCCCTCGTTTCTTGTTTTGACACGTTCTCTCGACCGCGCCCAAAAATCGCAGTTAATGCTCGCGGCTGCAATGAGGCAAAATCGATGCTTTTCGTCATAAAATAAACGTGGAATGACCCCGGAACCGATCTTGCACCGCCGCATCACGTCTTGCTCTCGCCACATCGCAACTCGCATACGAACGCGCGGATATCGGCTGTCGAGATGATTTCAAAATGAGATCGCTCGCGGTCGATGGGAAATAGGGGGTGTTCTACAGAAGGAATGAGTATGCTTCAGTTGGTTGCGTTCCGCCGGTCGCTTGTTGCGCTGGCGTTGTGTTCGGCGGCATTCGCCGCCTCGGCCGGTCCGGCTTCGGCAAGGTCCCACCACGGCGCAAGTCGTCACGCCGCCCATCAAGCCAGGCGGCACTACGCTCACCGTCATTACCGGCATATGGCCCGCGCATCGCGCTGGGAGCGCGGTGTGGCGCAAATGCAGGCGCACGGTTTTGCGGATACCAATGCCGGCCTGCCGTCGAGCGCTGCTGCCGGCGGCATGACATCGGGCGGCTTCGGCTCATCGAACGTCGTCGCCGAGGCGCGCCGCTATGTCGGCGGCAATCCGACCGGGCGTGGCAGCCTGTGGTGTGCTCGTTTCATGAACATGGTTTTGGAGCGTTCCGGTTATCACGGCACCGGCTCCGACCTGGCGCGGTCGTTCGCCAATTATGGCCAGCGTGTGTCCGGACCGCAGATCGGCGCCATCGCGGTGATGGGGCGCCGCGGCGGCGGCCATGTCGGCGTGGTCAGCGGTATCGATGCCCAGG
>DATBYN010000169.1:0-3169 GCA_036513695.1 Bradyrhizobium sp.
GGGCGTTGATCGTCTCTTGGCCTTGCCCGCCGGCCACGCGCGCATGGCCAGACGGCCGATTTCCGCCAGTTTTTCGCGCGATGCGCCGTCGCGCGCCTGCCCCGCAAGTCCGCGCGCCACCGCGCTGAAATAGGCAGCGAGCATGTCGACATCGATGTCCCCAGGCACGTCCCCGTCGGCAATCCCCTTGCGAAGGCGCTCCGCCATCGTGCCTTCCGAAAAGGCGCGATGCTCTATCATCACTTCACGAATGCTCTCCAGCGCCGGCGGGGTCTGCGTGCACGCCAGCGCGACCATGCAGCCCGGCGGATGATCGCCGCGGGTGTACTCCTCTGCGGTCGCGGCAAACAGACGCGAAAACGCCGTGCGCGCGTCGGTGGATTCGTCGTTGAGGATGCCGTAGAACCAGCGCCCGGACGAAGCGAGGTAAGATTGCGTCGCCTCGCAATAGAGCTCTTCCTTGCTGCCGAACGAATTGTAAAAGCTCGACGCGCTGATCCCCATGGCATGGATCAGCTCGTCGAACGAGGTGCCTTGATAGCCGCGCTCCCAGAACAGCGTCATCGCCTTCTCGAGCGCGGCCTCACGGTCGAACACCGACGGCCTTCCACGGCCGCGCTTGAAGCCTTCGACTATTTTTGGTGCCATCGCTCCAATAATCCTTGACCGGCGTCTCCCCGCGTTTATATGCGCTGATATTGGAGTAAGGCCTCCAGATATCAACCCCCTTTCGGCGGAGCGAGGGCTCATGGACGGTATCACCGATCAAATCAGCGATCATTCCAGCTTTGAAAGAGACGCGGTCGGGTTACCTGACCGACGGCGGACTGGGGCCTGGAGGGTAGGCGCAGCAGGGGTGGCCTTAGCGGTTCTTGCCGCGTTCACGTATCTGGGCATTTTCCATCACAGGGAAGCTCGAGCGGTCGCGCCGCCAGCGGCACCTCCACTCGTAACGGTAAGCAAGCCCCTGCAACGCGCGGTCGACACGCGGCTTGGATTTCTCGGCCAGTTTTCTGCGATCGATAGAGTAGAATTGCGCGCTCAGGTCGGCGGTACTCTGACGGAAATCCACTTCAAGGATGGGCAGATCGTCCACAAGGGCGACCTTCTTTTCGTCATCGACCCGCGCCCCTACGAAATCAAGCTCGCCCAGGCCAACGCCCAGTTGCAGACGGCGAAGGCACGCGTTGCGTTCGCGAACAACCAGCTTACGCGCGCACAATCGCTTCGGCGCAACGAGTTCGCGACCCAGGAGACGGTCGACCAACGCACCTCCGACCAGGACGCGTCAGAGGCCGCGGTCGAGGACGCCAAGGCCCGCATACGCGATGCCCAGCTTGACCTTGAATACTGCCGCGTCACCGCTCCCTTTACCGGACGTATCGGCGCCCGCCAGGTCTCGATCGGAAGCCTGGTCGCGGGCAGCCGCGCGGCCGTCAGCCCGACGACCTTGCTGGCGACGCTGGTTTCGCTCGATCCCCTCTATCTCGACTTCGACATGAGCGAATCCGACTATCTGACGTTTGCCCGCGAACGCGCGCGCGTCGGAGGTCCGCTCGCCGACAGGGTCTTGATCGGCCTGAGCGACGAGAACAGCCTCACGCGCGAAGGAACACTGGATTTTGTCGACAATTCCCTCGATCGTTCGAGCGGGACGATCCACGCCCGCGCGACAGTGCCCAATCACGATCTCTTCCTCGCGCCGGGGCAATTTGCGCGGCTTAGCGTGACGGTCGCGCCGCCCGAGCAGGCCGCCCTGTTACCTGACTCTGCGGTGGTGCTCGATCAGTCGCAGCATCTGGTCATGACGGTTGGTCGGGACGGAACCGTTATGCCGAAGATCGTGCAGATCGGCGAGCTTCGCGGCGGACTGCGCGTCATCAAATCCGGCCTGGAACTGAGCGACCGTGTCGTCGTCGATGGTCTGGTACGAGCCGTTCCGGGCACCAAGGTCGCGCCCGAAGACGGCGCGATCCGCTATGACACGGCCGCCGATGGCCACGGTTAGGCCAAGGCTAAAACAATCCTGAAACAGGAGCTCCGCCGTGCGCCTCTCACACAGCTTTATCGACCGGCCGATTTTCGCCACCGTCCTGAGCGTCTTCGTGACGCTGATCGGACTTGGGGCGCTCGCCATCCTGCCGGTTGCGCAATATCCGGAGATCGTGCCTCCCACAGTCCAGATCACGACGACCTATCCGGGCGCGTCCGCGGAGACCGTTTCGAGGACCGTCGCAACGCCGCTCGAGCAGCAAATCAACGGCGTTGAAAACATGCTTTACCTGACCAGCCAGTCGACGGGGGACGGCAAGCTCACGGTCACCGTGACGTTCCGGATTGGGACCGACCTCAACGTCGCGCAGATGCTGACGCAGAACCGCGTGCAGGACGCCCTGCCCCGACTGCCCGAGGATGTGCAGCGCCTCGGCGTGCAGGTGAGGAAGTCGACCCCCAACATCCTGCTGGCAGTTCATCTTTATTCGCCGGATAGTTCTCGCGATGTGCTCTATATTTCGAACTATGCGACCTTGCACGTCAAGGACGTGCTGGCGCGCCTGCCGGGCGTCGGCGACGTCCAGATCATCGGCGGCCGCGAATATGCGATGCGGATCTGGCTCGATCCCGACAAAGTCGCGGCCCATAATCTGAGCGCCGGCGAAGTCCTTAACGCGCTGCGGGCCCAGAATGTTCAGGTCTCGGCGGGTGTCCTCAATCAGCCACCGGTCGCCTCGCGAGAGGCCTACCAGATCAACGTCCAAACCCTTGGCAGGTTGGCGACGCCGGAACAATTCGCGGCCATCGTGCTGAAATCGGATTCGCAGGGGCGGGTCACGCGGCTGCGCGATGTCGGGCGCGTCGAGATCGGCGCATCGGATTATGGTTCGACCGCCTTCATGGATCGAGGGCCGGGCATGCCGTTGCTGATCTTCGCCCAGCCGGGGGCGAATTCGCTGGCGGTGGAGCATGAAGTTCTGTCGAGCATGGAAGAGCTCGTAAAAGCGTTTCCGCCCGGCCTCAACTACAAGATCATCTACGATCCCACGATATTTGTCGGCAAGTCGGTCAACGAAGTGATCAAGACGATCTTCGTCGCCATTTTGCTGGTGGTCGGCGTCGTGTTCCTGTTTCTGCAGAGCTGGCGCGCCGCGATCATTCCGGTGATCGCGAT
>DATBYN010000170.1:0-9084 GCA_036513695.1 Bradyrhizobium sp.
CGTACGGGCGCCGGCAGGACAACCGGAGGATACCGTCATGAAGGCGAGATTCAAGGGACGTTGGGCGGCGGCGAGCCGCGCCAATCTTGCGCTGGCGCTGACGCTGTTCACGACCGGCTCGGCGCTGGCCGACATCGCAACGCCGTCGGAGAAGAAGGCCTGCACGCCCGATGTCTACCGTCTTTGCGCCGGCGAAATCCCCAACGTCCGTGCCATCACCGCCTGCCTGCGGCGGCAAAAAGCGAGCCTGAGCGAGGCGTGCAGGGCGGTGTTCGAGCAGCGGGGGGGATGACGCGCCACTCGTGTCCTCCTAACCTCAACCATTATCCAGCGCCACCAAGGTCTTCGGCAGCATCCTCTTGAACAGCGAGATGATGCGCTGAGCTTCCTTATGTTCCAGCGCGATCGCGTGGCGCACGGCCGCCGCAATCAGGGTCATGACCAGCTGCGAAAACGCTGATAGCGCAGGGGCGGGCGCGTTCGGCGCGATGCGCCGCAGCGCTTCGACCAGCAGACCGGCCAGATGGATACCATCTTCCTCGTCGAGCTTCTGGAGCGCTCTGTCGGCCTGGGTCGCTTGCCAGATGTCGCGCATGACGGGCTCATCGACAAACATCTGATAGTAGCTGTCCACAATGCGGCACAGCGCGGGATATAAATCTTTGGCGCTTCTGACCGAAGCCAGGTCGCGCCGGACGCAGTCGCGCCCGATCGCGTTGTAGCGCTCCGCCAGCGTTCCAATGATCGCCGTCTTGTCCGGAAAATACTGATACAGCGAACCGAACGGCACGCCCGTCCGCTCGACGATGTCGCTCATGCGGAACGCTTCGCTGCCTTTTTCGGCCATCAATTCCGCCGCGCATTCAAGGATCCGCTCAAAGCGCTCCCGGCTGCGCTGCTGGGTCGGCACCAGACGCGCCAGACCCGACGCGCCGGCCTCAGGCTCGCTTTGCTTCGTCTTCTTCGCCGCCATCCACCCCTCCCGCAAAAATGCCTTGACGAACTTAATACGAGAGTCTATCGCATTTATCAAATACGAGATATTCTCGTATTTGATAAATGGAAGGAAACCTCCCATGTCGCAGCTCCCGATTCTAATTATCGGCGGCGCCGGCAAGACCGGTGCCCGCGTCAACGCGCTTTTGCAGGCGCACGGCATCGCCACTCGACCGGTTTCGCGCTCCACCGTCACCCCATTCGACTGGACCAGGCCGGAGACCTGGCCGGCCGCGCTGGATGGGGTATCCAAGGCCTATGTCACCTATCAGCCCGATCTGGCGGTTGAAGGTTCGACCGAGGCGATCACCGAGCTAAGTCGCCTCGCGCGCAAGAAGGGGCTGCAGCGCGTTGTCCTGCTATCGGGCCGCGGCGAACCCGGCGCGCACCGGGCGGAGGCGGCGTTGCAGGCATCTGGCGTTCCCTGGACCATCGTCCGCGCCAGCTGGTTCAACCAGAATTTCTCCGAAGGCTATCTGCTGGACGGCGTCCTGGCAGGCGAGATCGCGTTGCCCGCCGGCGCCGTGGCCGAACCGTTCATCGACGCCGACGACATCGCCGATGTGGTGGTTGCGGCACTGACGCACGAGCGTCACGCCGACAGGGTCTATGAGGTGACCGGCCCGCGGGCGCTCACCTTTCCTCAAGCTGTGGCTGACATTGCGGAGGCCGCAGGCCGGTCGATCAATTACCGGCAGATCTCGCCGGAAGATTTCGCCGCCGGCATGCGGCCATTTGTGCCTGAGGACATCGTCGAACTCCTGCACGAACTTTTCACCCTGGTCCTGGACGGCCGCAACAGCGGCGTCATGCATGGCGTCGAAGAGGCGCTCGGCCGTCCGGCCCGCGACTTTTCCGACTATGCCCGCAGGACAGCGGCGACCGGCGTCTGGAGGGCATGATCATGCTGCAAGCTGTCATCACGGGGCTGCTCTGGTTTTCCGCGATCGGCTTCGGACTGCTTGCGGGAGTCTACTTTGCCTTTTCGGCCTTCATCATGACCGCGCTCGGCCGCATCGGGCAGGCGGCGGGAATCATGGCCATGAACGCGATCAACGCGGTCATTGTGCAGTCGCTGTTCATGCCGTTCTTTCTGGGAACGACGCTGACCAGCCTGGTTCTGGCCATCGTGGCGATGTTTCGCTGGGGCGAGGCCAGCGCGACCATGATGGTCGCCGGCGGTATCGTTTATGTCGTGGGCATGTTCGTGTGCACGGCGGTCTTCAACGTGCCGCTGAACGACGCGCTCGCGGCCGTCGATCCGGCCAGTCACGAGGCGACAGCGTTATGGGCGCGATATCTGAGCGACTGGACCTTATGGAACCACGTGCGGACGATTTCATCGACCGCGGCGTGTGCGCTTTTCGTCGCGGCCATCGCCGTTCGATAGCCGGGTGTAATCCAGCTATCCGGCGCCGCCTCGCTTCGCGCCGGGCGGCCCCGGTTGTTTCCTTGGAAGTCCGGGTACGGGTGACGCGTGGTCTAACGGGGTGAGCGTTCACCAAAACTATTTTCGAACCAGTATGATCGGCAGCGGGGCTAGGGGGCGCGGGCTCAGCTCCGCGCTTCCGGACTTAACCACGAATTAACCATTGGGGTGCAGCCTCGTCTGGGGCAGGTTAGAGCCGCCGCTGATCTCAACCCAGCGGCGGCTTTTTCATGGGGCGGGCCCGATGAATTATCAGGCGTTCACGAACGACAGCCTCGCCATGATGTATGAGGCTATCCGCGGCGCTCTGGCGGCCGACGATGCGCTGAAGGCACAAGGCCAAGATCCCAGGTTTCGCGTCCGCGAGACGCCCGAGTGGAAAACCCACGCCGCTGATCTGGAGGCCGAAATGCTCAAACGCGGAATGATGTTCGAGGTCATCGACTGGTCGGAAGATCAGGGGACATTGCCCGGGTTTTGACCTGGCCCGAGAAAGCCATCGCGAGCCCTGCGGCGGCCGGCATTGTTAGGCAACTCGACAGCCTACGGCCTTCCTGGAGTCGCGCCGAGGCATTCAGTCGTCGCGGACCGCCTTACGGCATGAGATAGGCGTCGACCGCATGAGCTACAAAGATACCGACGCAAAACAGACCCAAAATCGCTGTGACCGCTTCCATCATTTGACGCACCCCGTTTTACTATTGGGGACGTTTGATAGCCGATCCTGGTTTCGGGCCGGCTTCATCGGCTCGGGAAAATGGTTTCGTCGGTGCCTTTGGGACCCGGCGTTTGAATCGCCCATTTCGTCCTTTGCAAGGCTCGGAGGCTTTGTTATACGCTGCCCCGTCGCGAACCCTTAAGGCTTCGCCTATTCCTCGGTAGCTCAGCGGTAGAGCATTCGACTGTTAATCGAATGGTCGCTGGTTCGAATCCAGCCCGGGGAGCCAACAAGATCAAGCACTTCTGCCAAAATCACCAATTCCGCTAAAGCCTCGTGTCCGCAGACCAATTGCGGCCCTCATTGTTCTTAATAACCCGGGGACGACAAGGTCCTGTCACCTAAATGATTTATGCCGCTTTGGGCCGGGCGCGAAGGGCGATCGGGCACCTCAAAGGGCTCCTCGCGCGCTTCCCTTGAGCCACCAACTGAGCGCCAAAAAGTCGTATTCTCTGGCAACGCTCTCAGGTGCCGGGACTCGCCAAAGGTGATTCGATGCCACAAACCGATCCTATCAGGCCGATGCCGTCGATCGTTCCCAACGACGCACCCGCGTTGAGCGACGATGAGTGCCTCATTCGGCTCGCCCAAGCCGTCGAGGCCTGTGATTCGGAACAGCTGGACGAAGTCGCCAGGCTGATCGGCCGGCTCGCGGTTACGATCGAATAGGTCGCTCTCCCCGCTAAAAAGATGACGCCTGGCAGGGGCGGGTAGCGGCTTCCGCGGCCGCCATCGGCGTGTTGCGTTTTGGCCGGCCTTGTACCAAAGATGGCGCGGAATTTTCCGCTTCCGCGGCAATGCCCGCGCTATACAAGGCCTAGCCAACAAGGGTCAGCCAATGTCCGGTTTTTCGACCGCGCGCCAGAACATGGTCGACGGCCAAGTGCGCCCGAGCGACGTCACCGATCTCAGGATCATCGATGCCATGCTGGCGGTGCCGCGCGAGGCTTTCGTTCCGGAGAGCCAGCGTGCGCTGGCCTATCTGGACCTCGATCTCGATGTTAGCGAAGGCGGCTCGGTGAGGCGTTACCTGATCAAGCCGGCGGTCATCGCCAAGATGCTGCAGGCCGCCGACGTCAGGGATACCGGCAGCGTTTTGGTGGCCGGCTGCGCTTCAGGATATACCGCGGCCCTGGTTGCCAGGCTTGCGGGGCGGGTGACCGCAACCGAGGTCGACCCGAATCTCGCCGCGAAGGCCAGGGCTGTTCTGGCCGAGCTCGGATTTGACAAGGTGACGGTCCGCGCCGCCGACGCCGCCGACGGGGACCCGGCGAACGCGCCTTATGACGTAATCGTGTTAGACGGCGCGACCGAAATCGCGCCGGACCGGCTCTACGGGCAGCTCAAAGAGGGTGGCCGGCTGGTCGGCGTCTTCGCGATGACAAAACCGCCGCGCGCGACGATCGTGACGCGCTCCCATGGGGATTTCGGGAACCGGGCGCTTTTCGACGCCACGGTGCCGGTTTTGCCCGGACTTGAGCGGCGCCCGGCGTTCGTTTTCTAGCCCCTAGGCCCGGTCCGTTCTGTTTCGATCGGAACCCAGGCCTGCAATCCCGGCCATTTGACCGGGGCCCGTCGGGACTACCCGGGATAAGGCTGGGGCAGGCTTCACCCGAAAGGAGTATGCGCGGCTGTTAAAATCCCGTTCTGAATCAGAAGTGTGGCCCGGATGCCGCACGTCAAGAGTTTCCACCACGTTTGTCCGGCGCGGGGTTCCGACCGGCTTGCTCGGAGCATAAGGTATGGAGGGACACTGACTCGGAATTAAGCAGTCACCCGGCTCGAGCGCGCTCGAACCGGCGAACGGTATGAATGGATAATTTGGGATGCGTGGGGTGAAGGTCGTCACCGGAGCTGCGGCTGCGGTCCTCCTAATGGCGTATACGGGCCCGACGCCAGCCCTGGCCGATACCATTGAGGCTGCGCTGGTGCGCGCCTATCAGAGCAACCCGCAGCTCAACGCCCAGCGCGCCCAGGTGCGCTCCACGGACGAGAACGTGCCGCAGGCGTTGTCGGGCTATCGCCCGAAAGTCTCGCTCTCGGCAAGTGTCGGCTATCAATATCTGGACTCGCTTACGACGTCCGGCGGCACTCGTACCGTGATCGTCAGGTCTGATATCCACGGCGCCAACGCGCCGCGCACCGCCGGCGTCACGGTCAACCAGACGCTTTTCAACGGCCAGCAAACCGCCAACAAGACGCGCGCGGCGGAGAGCCAGGTTTCCGGCTCACGCGAGGCGTTGCGGGTGCTCGAACAGACGGTGCTGTTTTCGGCCGCCAGCATCTACATGGATTACCTGCGCGATGCCGCCATTGTCGAGGTTGATCGCAGCAACGTTCGCGTTCTCGAGCAGACGCTGAAACAGACCCAAGACCGCTTCAATGTCGGTGAGGTGACGCGCACCGACGTCGCGCAGTCGGAAGCGCAACTTGCCGCCGGCAAGACAACGCTGCTTGCCGCCGAAGCGACGCTGACAACGACGAAAGCCAATTTCCGCCGCATCATCGGCAACGAACCGGTGGCGCTCGCGCCGGGCTCCCCCGTGGATCGCTTCCTGCCGCCGAGCTTGCCCGGCGCGGTCGAGCTCAGCCTGATCGAAAATCCGAACGTCACCGCCGCGATGTTCGGCATCGATGTCAATTTTCTGCAGGTCAAGGTGGCCGAAGGCGCGCTGTTGCCGACGGTCAGTCTGCAGGCAGGCGTTACGCAATCCTACGAGACCACCTTGATCACGCCCAAGACGTTTAACGCTTCCGCCGTCGCGCAGGTCTCGATCCCGGTCTACCAGGGCGGCGCCGAGTACTCGCTGATCCGCCAGTCCAAGGAAACCCTGGCGCAACAGCGTCTCGTTCTCGACCAGACCCGCGACCAGACCCGCGCCAACACGGTGACGGCATGGGGCCAGCTGGTGGCGGGCAAGGCGCAGGTCGTCTCGGCGCAGGCGCAGGTGACGGCATCCGAAATCGCGCTCAACGGCGTGCGTGAAGAAGCCAAGGCCGGCCAGCGCACCACGCTCGACGTGCTCAATGCTCAGCAGGCGCTGGTCAACGCCCGCGTCGCGCTCGTTACCGCGCAGCACGATCGCGTCGTCGCGTCCTATGCCGTCTTGCAATCGGTGGGGCGGCTGTCGCCGCAGGTGCTCAATCTGCAGACCACCGTCTATGACCCGAGCGTGCATTATCAGCAGGTGCGCGACAGCTGGTTCGGTGTCCGCGCGCCCGACGGCCGCTGACCTTAAGCGTTGGGCGCTTGCGCCCTCGCAAACCCTTCAGGCCAACTGGCGCGAAGACTAGCTTCTGCCGAAGCCGACCTTTTAGCGAAGCCGACCTTTTACCGAAGACATGCTTTACCGAAGCTATGCCGTGGCGAATCGCGCGGCCCAGTGCGTTGCTTGCACAATTGTGGCCATGACTTACCTTTCCCGGAGGCAGCAGGGCGATTCGCGCCGCATCCGGGAGCCACAGGCCGCGCGCTTGAGTGCCTAGAGCAGAGGCGGGATCCCGCGCGACATGTCGAGCGGCGCTTGATCTGGGGACAAGTCAGGCTAGTGCGATGAAAATCCCGGCCTGCATATCCGGAACCGGCAAATCCTGTCGTGCTTAGTGTAAAACGCACACACGAGGGCGTTGATGATGTGGAGTCGGAGATGACGCAGCCTGCGAAGGTCCAAGAACCCTCGATGGAGGAGATTTTGGCGTCGATCCGGCGTATCATTGCCGACGACGAAGCAAAACCGGCCGCCGAAAAGCCCGCCGCCCCGGCCGCGGCGCCTGCGAAACCGGAGAAGCCCGTTGCCGCGGCGCCGGCACCCGCTCCGGCGCCACCGCCCGCCGCCGCAAAGCCCGCGCCACCCCCGCCGCCTGCCGCCCCCGCGCCCGCGCCAGCCGCGTCCAACAGCCAGGACGACATTGACGCCTTGCTGAACGGCCTCGATGAGGCGACATCGGCCGACGAGATCCGGCCGGCGCCCTTGCCCGAAGCCGAGGTATTCGAGCTCACCGACGAGATGGCGGTGGTGACACCGCCGCCGCCGCAGCCATCGTTCCAGAAGGTCGAACCGGAGGACGATCTCGAATTTACCGAGGCCGCCAAGGCTCCGCCACGGCAAGGCGCGTTCGAACCGCCGCCGTTCGAAAGCGCGGCCCCGCAGCCGCAGATGCTGTCGCGCTCGACCGTGTCCGCCGTCGAAAGTGCCTTCAATACGCTGGCCCATACCGTGCTTAGCAACAACGCGCGCACGCTGGAGGATCTGGTCAAGGAAATGCTGCGGCCAATGCTGAAATCCTGGCTCGACGACAATCTGCCGGGATTGGTGGAGCGCATCGTCAAGGCCGAAATCGAGCGGGTTTCGCGCGGTCGATAGGGGCGCGTATTCGGCAAAAGTGGACACCGGTTTTGCGATCAGAATACGCGCAAGTTGTGAAACCAGCCGATTGCCGGGCCTGATTCAGCCATTACATCGGGTTTTATCTAGGTTTTTGGCGTGCCTGTCTGGTTGACTTGGCGCGCCCGTGCGGCTTTAGAGCATGATCCGGAAAAGTGGAAACCGGTTTTCCGAAAAGATCATGCTCAAACAAAACGATAGCGGGGTCCGATTCAACTTCAGCTGAATCGGACCCCCGCGCCCCCTTCATATCTCCAAGATTGCACCCTGATGATCGAGAAAAACTACCAGCCTGCCGATATCGAAGGCCGCATGTCCCGCCTCTGGGAGGAGGCCGGCGCGTTCAAGGCCGGCCGCGTGGGGCGGCTTGATGCAAAACCGTTCACGATCGTGATCCCGCCGCCGAACGTCACGGGTTCGCTGCACATGGGCCACGCGCTCAACAACACGCTACAAGACATTCTCTGCCGTTTCGAGCGGATGCGCGGCCGCGATGTGCTGTGGCAACCCGGCACTGATCACGCCGGAATCGCGACCCAGATGGTGGTCGAGCGGCAATTGATGGAGCGGCAGGAGCCGGGCCGGCGCGAGATGGGACGCGCCAAATTCCTCGAGCGGGTCTGGCAATGGAAGTCTGAGAGCGGCGGCGTCATCGTCAACCAGCTGAAGCGGCTGGGCGCCTCCTGCGACTGGTCGCGCGAACGTTTTACGATGGACGAAGGCCTGTCGCGCGCGGTCGTAAAAGTGTTCGTCGAACTCTATCGCGAAGGGCTGATCTACAAGGACAAGCGGCTGGTCAATTGGGACCCTGCGCTCGTGACCGCGATTTCCGATCTCGAGGTGCAGCAAATCGAGGTCAAGGGCAGCCTTTGGTATTTGCGCTATCCGCTGGAGGGCAAGACCTTCAGCCCCGAAGATCCCACGAGTTTTATCGTGGTCGCCACCACGCGGCCGGAGACGATGCTTGGCGATACCGCGGTCGCGGTGCATCCGGACGATGAGCGCTACGCGAATCTGGTCGGCAAAAACGTGATCCTGGCGCTGGTCGGGCGAAAGATTCCGATTGTCGCCGACGAATATTCCGATCCGGAAAAAGGCTCGGGCGCGGTGAAGGTGACGCCGGCGCACGACTTCAACGATTTCGAGGTGGGCAAAAGGCACAACCTGCCGCAGATCAGCGTGCTCGATCGGGAGGGCGCGCTCAACCTCGTCGGCAACGAAGATTATTTGCGCGGATTGCCGGAAGCATCACACGAGTTCGCGGAGGAATTTCATGGCCTCGATCGCTTTGTCGCGCGCAAACGAATCCTGACGCGGCTGGAGGATTTTGGATTCCTGGAGAAGACGGAACCTAACACGCATACGGTGCCGCATGGCGATCGCTCCGGCGTCGTCATCGAGCCGTATCTGACCGACCAATGGTATGTCGACGCCAAAACCCTGGCGCGGCCGGCGATTGCGGCGGTGCGTTCAGGCGCGACCGGTTTCGTGCCGAAGAACTGGGAAAAGACCTATTTCGAGTGGATGGAGAATATCCAGCCCTGGTGCATCTCGCG
>DATBYN010000171.1:0-32727 GCA_036513695.1 Bradyrhizobium sp.
GAACATCTTGAACGAAGATACAACGGACGGAAGGCAACCCACTTCCCGTCGCCATCATAACGCGGGCGGATCCGTGATCATGACGCGGATCGGCGTCGGATTAAAACCGTTGCAAGGATTATTGATCTGCGGACAATTGGAGATGACGAAAATCACATCCATGTCCGCGGTGATGTCGACATAATTGCCCGGCGCGGAGATGCCATCGACCACCGTGAAATTTCCGGAGGGGTCGATCGGAACGTTCATGAAAAAATTCAGGTTCGCGACGATGTCGCGCTTGGTCAACCCATACTTCGACAGCTCGAGAATAAAATTCTCCCGGCAGGCATGCTGGTATTTCGTCGCCTCACCAAAGCGCACCGCATTGCTTTCGCAAGAGCAGCAGCCGGCCGAAGTATCGTGCCGGCCGCACGAATCCGCCGTAATCCTCGCCATCACGCGGCCCTTGTTCGAAACCAGCCGCGTGCCGAGGTCGATATAGGCCGAACCCTGAACGCGCAGCGTGTCCTGCGCGCTGTAACGCTCGGCCGGATCGTCAGCGCAATAAAGCAGCGCATCGACCGCCTGTTGACCTTCGCTGTCGATGATCCGCAGCGTCTGCCCGCGCTTTAACACACGCGACCAGGGCCGCTCCGCCGGTATGTCATAGGTGTACGCGGCGATGGAGTCGTTTCCCGGAGATTCGGTTACGAGACTGGTCATCCTGGCCTCTCCTTTAAGCGAATAGCCGGTCGGTGAACTCGAAGGCGCGGACGATTTCCGGCGATATGGTTCGGCAAGCGTCATCGGGTGCTGCAGGCGGCACGCGATGACGGACCAGCGTTACCGGCCCGGAGACCGCAGGGCGGACAGGATTGAGCGGATGCGCGCAATTCGACAACACCAGAATGACGTTCATTTCCACACGAAGATCGACAAAATCACCCGGCCGCTTGCGGTCCGCACGCCAGAGAAAGCGGCCGTTGGCATCGACCGAGACCGGCGCAAAAAACGAAACGCAGGGCGGGATGTCGCGCAGGCCAAGGCCGACCTTGGCGGCGGCTGCGAGAAAATTCTCATGCGTATTGCGCGATGCCACCCCGAACGCGGCGAGCGTGGACGCCGGGGTCGAACCGCCGACGATGGTATCGTGCGCGCCGCTGGTATCCTCGACCAGCGACACGAATACGCGCCCCATGTCCGACAGGATGACGCGCCCTTTTGCAATGGCGGCACTCCACTGCACTTTCACCGTGTCGGCGCAGTTGATGCGCTCAGAGGTGTCCTCCTCACGCCAGCCGATCATCGAGACGCTGGACGTGCCGGCTTGGTCGATAATCCGCAGCGCCTCGCCGCGGCGCAGCCGCATGGTCGTGTACCAATCGGCGGGGACTTGCTCGCTATGGATGACCGCCTCCTGCGCAATCGGCATCGAATTCAGGACGGTTGCCTCCGGCAGCCCTTTCGGCGTGGCTTCCTGTCCTGCTGCGCGAAGCTGCTCGTAGCGGCGGCGGTTTAATTCCGAGATCTCTCGTTTTGCTTCTGCCGAGATCATGTTCGGTGCTCCCTGAGTCTGATTGTTCTCGCTCACGCTTTGCCGGGCTCACGTGATGGTAAAATGCGCCTCGACGGGCCTTCCCGCTTTGCCGTTGATCGGCAGGATGTCCTGCGGACAGGCGGAAAACGCGATCACCAGATCCATCTCAGCCCGCAACCGAACATAGCCCCCGGGCACCGGCCGCGGCGGCGCCGCAAAACCGAGCGTGCCGTCCGGCAACCAGGGAATGTTCATGAACAAATTGAGCGGGCTCGGCACTTCCTCAGGCTTCAGGCCGAGCTCGGCCATGCCGGCAAAGAGATTATCGGTGCAATTATCGTGATAATCCTCGACGCCGAGGAACACGTAGCGGTAGCGGTCGCAGGCTGCGATCAGCGTGTCGTGGATTCCTCCTGACGTGTCTTCGATCAACGTCAGGATCGGGCGGCGCTTGTTGGTCCGCAAGATATCGCCGGGCCTCGGAACCATATGCAGGCTGTGGGCGCGCGTATGCTCGTTCGACATGAATTCGGTGAGATCGGCGCGGTTGAACGCCCAGGTGTCGACGACCTGCTCGCCATGGGTGTTGATGACCGTGACAATTTGCCCGGCCGAGACAAAAGCGGCCTTGCCGCGCCGCGCTGGAATTTCGATGGGAGAGAGAGTCATGTCAGCATCTCACGGCCTGAAAGCAATCATGTCGATCTCGACAATCCCGCCGCGCGCTAGCGCCGTTACGCCCACCGTGGTTCGGGCTGGACGCCTGCCGTCGGTAAAATAGCCCGAGAAGATTTCATTCATCTTCGCATAGTCGCGGTTGAAGTCGGTCAGGAAGATGCGGACGCAAACGACGTTGGCAAGCGTCATCCCGCATCCCCTGAGTACGCGGGCGAGATTATCCATCACCTTAAGCGTTTGGGCCTCGATGCCGGACGGTAGGGAAAGCGAATCGTCATCCGGATCGGTCGCGAGCTGTCCCGTCACGAAAACGAATGGCCCGCATTCGACGGCATGGCTGTATGGCGTAACCGGCTTTGGGGCATCGGGCAAAAGGTGGAATATCGGCTCCATGATGGACCTCCTGTGTTTTCTTCAGCGTCTGCCATTGGCGGTATCACCGGCGTAGCGCTGCAGAAATTGGCGCGCGCGTTCTGTCTCCGGATCGGAGAAAAACCGATCCGGCGATCCAGTCTCGACGACCCGCCCGCGATCAAGAAACAAAACCCGCGTTGCCGCGTCGCGCGCAAATCCCATTTCATGAGTCACGATCACCATGGTCATACCTTCGCGGGCGAGGTCACGCATCACGACCAGCACTTCGCCGACCAGTTCCGGATCGAGCGCGCTGGTCGGTTCGTCGAACAGCAGTAAATCCGGACGCATGGCGAGCGCACGCGCGATGCCGACGCGCTGTTTTTGTCCGCCCGAGAGTTTTGCCGGAAATGCGTCGCGCTTCTCGATAAGTCCGACCTTTGCGAGCAACGCCAGCGCCTCGTCGTGGACCTCAGCCTTCGGCCGCTTCTGGACCTGCACCGGCGCTTCCATCAGATTTTGCAGCACAGTGAGATGCGGCCACAATGCAAAATGCTGAAATACCATGCCGATGTGCGTTCTGATCTTCGACAGGTCGCGATCGCTCATGACGATGCCGGCGCCGTTGATGCCGACCCGTTCCCCATTCAGGTAGATTTGCCCGGCGTCGGGCCGTTCAAGCCAGTTGATACAGCGCAACAAGGTCGATTTGCCCGAACCCGACGGTCCGAGCACGCAGATCGTCTCGCCCTTGTCGACCTTAAAACTGACGTCAGAGAGCACTTCGACATCGCCGAACCGCTTCGACACCCCGGCTACATCGAGAACCTTGCTGGATTGCGCCATCGCCCGTCCTATCGCCGTGCTTCGGCAACGCGGCCGATCGAATTGACCCCGGCCTCGATCACAAGGCAGAGTCCCCAATACAGAAACACGGCCGTAATGAAGGCCGCGAACGGAACGTAATGCCGCGACTGGATCGAGCTCGCGGCATGCGTGAGCTCCGGCAGCGCGATGATGGTCAGGAAGGCGCTGTCCTTGATGATCTGGATCATCTGATTGCCAAGCACGGGACCCGCCGAGAGCAACAGCGGTGGCAGGATGATGCGACGAAACAGCCGGAGCTCGGGAAAGCCGAAGGCCACGCCCGCCTCGATCGGTTCGCGCGGCTGCGCCGCCCACGCCCCGCGCAAGATCTCCGCCATGTAGGCGGCGTTATAGATCGTCAGCGCCGCGAGCCCCGAAGTCCAATTGTCCAGCCTGACGCCAAACGATGGGAAGCCGTAATAGACGATATAGGCAAACAGCAAGAACGGCACGCACCGCATGCCGTCGACGAAGACGCGCGCCACCCACGAAACAAGCCGTTGTTTGGACATCAGTGCGGGGGTCAGGATGCAGCCCAGCAAGAGCGCCGCGACGGCCGAGAGCGCGGACAGTATCGTGGTGTTGGCGAGACCGCTGAGCAGCAGCGCGCGCTCGCTCCAGACGATGCCGAAATCATGAATCATGCGGCGGCCTCGACGGCGAGCTGACGCCGCTCGATCCAGCGCTGCAGCGAGACCAGCGCAAAGACGATCGGCGCGTAAAGCGCGATCGCCACCAGAAACGGCGGCAACGGCTCATAGGTCTCGGAGCCAATTCTCACCGCCGCGCGGGTGATGTCGACGACGCCGACCACCGCAAGCACCGGTGTGACCTTGATCAGCAATGACATCTCATTGACGAGGCCGGGAAGGCTGACGCGCACGATCTGCGGCAAGACGATCCTGCGAAAGCGTTGCCCGGCGCGCATGCCGACCGATTGCGCCGCCTCGTACTGGTCCTTCGGAAAGCCCATCAGTGCCGACCGCCATACTTCGCAGTTGAAGGCCGACGTGTTCATCACCAGCGCAAGGATCGCGGCCGAGATCGGGTTGATCGGCACGCCGATGTTGGGAAGCGCGAAAAACAACAGCAACAGCAGCGTCACCAGCGGTGTCGCGCGCAGCACGCTGACATAGAGCACCACGATCCGGGCAACAAAGGGAACATTGGCCCAGCGGATCAACGCGAGGCCAAGTCCGATCGGAAGCCCGATCAGGATGCCGACAAGTGACAGCGACACTGTCACGACGGCGCCCCCGAAGATGGCCGCGATATCGCCAGCGCTCATGACAGATCATCTCTGTCGAACGAAGCTTTAAAATTCCGGCTCAAACATCACCGGCAGATCCGGGAATGATTCGCCAAACCATTTCTTTTGCAGCTCGGCAAACCGGCCGTTGGCCTTTTCCTTGGCGATGAACTCGTTCAGGAAGGCCACCAGCTCCTTATTGTCCTTTGCCACCGCCCAAGCCGGGAATGATTTTCCGGAGACCGCTTGGCCGAGTTCAAACACGGCGGGTTTTTCGGCCACCAGCGTCTTCAGATTGATGATGGTATTGACGACATAATCGACGCGGCCGAGCGCCAGATCCTGATAGGCCTCGGGATAGGAGGTGTATTCGACGATCTTGCCGAGCTTTCCGCCTTCCTTCTCCAGCATGCTGTTGAGTTCGGGAAGCCGGGCAAGCAGCGCGCTGCCGGCCTGAACGCCGACGATCTTTCCGTTGAGATCCTTGATCGAGGAAATCGACTTGTCGTCCTTGCGTTTGACGTAATAGTGCGTCGCATCCGCAATCGGGCTGGTGAAATCAAGCGACTTCTTGCGTTCCTTGGTGATGATCGCGGCGGTGATGGCCACATCATATTTGCCGGTAGAGACGCCGGCCAGGATGCCGGTCCAGGGCAGGATTTCCTGCTTGACCTCGAATGGCGCGAATTTGCGCAAATCTTCGATCAGCTCGTTGTCAAAGCCTGTGGGCTTGCCATCTTTGACGAATTCGAAGGGACGGAAATCGTCCTCGGTTGCAACAATCAAACCGCGCTTCTTGATTTCATCCATACTCGCGGCCTTGGCGTTTCCGATCAGCATTGGCATGGCGAACAGCGCCGCCAGCGCGCCGAGCATCAGGCGTCTTGACAGGAAATTGGAGCGGGCGAACGAACACTTTGTCATAAAGACTCTCCCTTGGTGTGATGGCATGTCATGACCTGCAAACAGATTTGGGACGTCGCGCCTGCGGGGTCCTTTCAATCGAAACTGAATCCGTGTGAGCGCAGATAGGGCGGGAACGCAGCACCCTCGGCCTTGGCGGCCTGCCGCGCCTTGTCTTCCGACCAGCCGTAGAAGGATGCTTCACCAAATTCGGCGTTGGAACGCTGCTGTTCCCTGGGGATGGCGTGACGCGCATTCCGCCGCCGGTCGTAGTCGTCGATCGCTTCCGGAAGTGCTGCGTCATCATAGCTGTTGAGATGCGTCGTCGCGCGACGCGGCAATCGCAAACTGACATAGCCTTCCGTGCGCGGATAGCCGAGACATAGTCCGGCCACCGGAAACACCAGATCAGGCAAACCGAGAATGGTTGCGACCTTGTCGATCTCGTTGCGGATGACGCTAATGGGACAGACGCCCAGGCCGGCGGACTCCGCGCACAGGATCATGGTCTGCATCGCCAGGGCTGCATCTACCGTTGCGTTGAAGAAACCTTCCAGCGTGCCGTTTTTTACCGGCTTGGCGCGCAGTTCGCCGATGCGTTGCAACCGCCTCGCGTCTCCCAGGAAGACAAAGAAGACCGGCGACACGCCAATCCATGGCATGCTCGGGAACAGCGCGCCGATCGCCGCACGTTTTGCGGGATCGACCACCCGCAGGATCGATGCCTGCTGGAAATCGGATTTGGCCGATGTGCTCAAGGCTGCGGCGACGAGCAGATCGAGCAAGGCTTCGCTCGGGACCGTATCCGCATACTGACGCACCGTCTTTCGCGACAGGACACGCCGGATGAAGTCGTTGTCTTCGAGATCGGTCGCCGATGGCCCGTCATCGCCAAACCGCCGCTCGACTGCGTCTGCATAGGCCGACATCAATGCGAACCCCGACCGGTTCTGCAAGCCGAGCGTGTCATCGGCGGGTTGTCGCACTCATTGCGGGTGTTTGGACATTTGAGACGTTCATTGCCAACTCCACTAAAGGTTCCAAACTTCGGAATTGGCATAGACCCGAGCGATGCCAATTCCTGGCCACTGAGGTCTCCCGGGATTTTATCCCGCCGTGCCCCGTACGGATTTCTCCCGCCCAGGCGGCGGCTCTTGGACCAGCCATCAAAGTGGATGCGGAACCCTAGCCACCAACTCAATGACTAAAGCTAGAGCAAAGGACATGCCAGACCATCCGGGCAGCACCGTCGATGGTTTTGTTATCCGACTTGGCGGTCATTCAATCCTGACGATCTGTCGAAGCGCCTAGGGATTGGGCGCAAAAAACGCCCTTTTGGCTTAAGCAGTATCGATCCGAAAAATGCGAAGTATACTTCGCAATGGCGCCTGTTCGCGACCGGTTCGCTCGTGGGCTCTTTGCAGCTGCCGTTTTTGAGGCACGCGTTGCACAGATTGTAATCGTCCGTCCGCCCGGCCGGTCCGTCGTTCAACCGGGAGCCGCCTTGGCTTCATCCTGGTCGGAGCTCGCCGCCACAATCCGCTGCATCATGGCAATGAACCGCTTTTGATCCGCCTTGCTTAGATCCGCCACGGTCTCAAGGTGCGCGGCGCGCGCCGCCTTTTCCATCCGCCGCAGCAGCGCCGCGCCCTTCTTGGTGAGCCGGCAAAGCTGCGAGCGGCGATCCTGGTGGTGGATCGAACGCTCGACAAACTTGCGTAGTTGCAAACGCTTAAGCGCACCGGTGGTGGTGGTGCGGTCGAGCGCGACATCGGCTGCGAGCGTCGTCTGGTCGGCGGTTCCGCGCTTCGCCAGAGCGGAGAGCAGGCTATACTGCAGCGGGGTGATCTCGAAAGCCGCGCACCGCTTCTGGAACAGGGCGACATGGATCTGATGCAGCCGCCGTATCAGGAAGCCGGGGCGCCGCTCGAGCGGCCAGGCGGCTTCGGCTTTTCGCGGACGTCTTCTGGCCATCCATCAATTCCCGGGCGCGGGCGATACGCCGCCGTTTGCATGAATTTGATGCTGTCTATGGCACGAATGTTGATGTAAGAAAATGCGAAGCATGCTTCGCAATTAACTCGCAGCGAAGGTAACTCGCGGCCAAAGCCCGCCAGCGATCGGGAGAGGAGATCGGCCATGTCTGTCAGCACCACATTTGATCTGCTTCTGCGCGGAGGTCGCGTCATCGATCCGGCCTCTGGCATCGATGGCATGAGGGACGTCGCCATCCGCAACGGCAAGGTCGCCGCGGTTCAGGCCGACATTTTGCCGAGCAGCGCCAAGGAGATTATCGATCTCACGGGCCAGCTTGTGCTGCCGGGACTGATCGATACCCATGCCCATGTCTATCAATATGTAACCGGACGCTTCGGCGTGAACGCCGATATGGTGGGCGTCCAATCCGGGGTGACGACGCTGGTCGATCAGGGCGGCCCCTCCTGCATGACCTTGCCGGGATTCCGGCATTTCGTTGCCGAGAAGGCGCAGTCGCGAACCTATGCTTTTCTGTCGGCCTATCTCGTCGGCGGTCTGGAGGGGCACTACTACCCCGATCTCTACAGCCCCGAAGGCGTCGACATCGATGCCACCGTGAAAGCGGCGACCGCCAATCGCGATCTCGTTCGCGGCATCAAGGCCCATGCCGAGATCGGCGGCTTTGCGCGCTGGGGCATTCGCGTCATCGAGATGGCGGCCGAGATCGGGCGTCGCGCCGACCTTCCGGTCTATGTGCACTTCGGACAGCTTTGGGGCCTGCCGGAGAGCGGCACCAATGGTGAAGACGTCGACACGATCCTGACGCGGGTGATCCCGCTGCTTCGCGCCGGCGATGTGCTGGCCCACCCGTTCACGCGACATCCCGGCGGTTTTGTTAATCGCGAAGGCGAAGTGCACCCGGTGATCCAGGCCGCGCTCGATCGGGGGCTTCGGGTCGACGTCGGCCACGGCAGCCACTTCTCCTACCGTCTTGCACGCAAGGCCATTGCTGCCGGCATCATTCCGACTACGCTCGGCGCCGATATCCACGGCTACAACACCCATGTGCCGGCGCCGGCAGGCACCCCGGACGAGCATGCCGATGACGAAAACCATCCCTTCGCGAGCCAGGCAAAGTTCAGCCTGGTGCAGGCGATGAGTTCGATGATGGCGCTCGGCCTCACGCTGGAACAGGTGGTGCCGATGGTGACCTCGCACGCGGCTGACATGCTGGGTCTTTCAGGCACGATCGGAACGTTGCGCTCTGGCGTCGATGCCGACGTCACCGTGCTCGCCCAAAAACCCGGCCGCTACATCTTGCGCGATAACGAGAAAACGGAAGTGGTTGCGGACCACCTGTTGCAGCCGGTGTTTTGCTTGCGCGCGGGCGTGCGTCACAATGCCGTCGCGCCGATACTGCCGCAAGCCGTGGCAGCCTAGCCCCACGCAGCGATCTCGAGTGGAGACGGCGGTGAATGTCTCACGCTGAAAGCGAGCCTCCCTCACGCGCGATAGCCGATACCGGACAAGGGGTCGGCGCACGGCTATCGCGCAAGGAAGACGATCGCTTCATGCGCGGACGCGGCCAGTACGTGGCCGATATCCGGCTCGCAGGCCTGCAGGATGTCGCCTTCGTCCGCAGCCCGCTGGCCCATGCGCGGATCAGGGCCATCCACGTGCCGGAGCATTTTCGCGATGTCGTGTTCACGGCCGCCGATCTGACGGGAGTAAAACCGATCCGCGCCGTCTCCGGCCTGCCCGGCTTCAAGATATCGGAGCAGCCTGTTCTGGCGACCGGCAAAGCGCGTCACGTCGGAGAGCTCGTCGCCATGTGCGTGGCACCGACCCGGGCAGAGGCCGAGGATATCGCGGCCTCGGTGACGCTCGACCTCGAAGAGCTTCCGGCCGTCTACGATATGCTGAAAGCGCGGCAAGCCGGGACGGCGCTGGTCCACGAGCATTGGGGCGACAACGTCTTTCTCGAAAGCGCCTTCGAGGTCGATATCGCGCCGGCCTTCGACGCACCCATCAAGGTGACGCGCGAAATATCGACCGCGCGACAATGCATGTCCCCTCTCGAAGGGCGCGGCGTGGTCGCCAGCTTCGATCATCGCCTCGACCAGCTCACGCTCTATACCGGCGCGCAGATGCCGCACATCGTGCGCAACGGCCTGTCCGATTGTCTGGGCATGCAACAAGGCCAGATCCGCATCGTATCGCCAGATATCGGCGGAGGCTTTGGCCACAAGGGAATCCTGCTGCCGGAAGAAGTCTGCCTGGCCTGGCTTGCGATGCGCAAAGGCCACGCGGTGCGCTGGATCGAAGATCGGCGTGAGCATTTGACCGCGAGCGCCAATTGCCGCGAGCATCATTACAAGATCACGGTCTATGCCGATCGCGACGGCCGCTTGCGCGGGATCGACTGTGAGGCGACCGTCGATTCCGGCGCCTACTCGTCCTATCCGTTCTCCGCCTGCCTCGAGGCCGCGCAGGTGGCGAGCATCCTGCCCGGTCCCTACCGGATGCCGGCTTATCGTTGCAAAACCTTCTCGGTCGCGACCAACAAATGTCCGATCCTGCCCTATCGCGGCGTCGCCCGCACCGGCGTCTGTTTTGCGCTCGAAATCATGCTGGACGCGGTGGCCACAGAGTGCGGGATTGAACCGGGAGAAGTCCGGCTGCGTAATCTGGTGAAACCGGATGAAATGCCGTTCGACAACATCACAAAAAAACATTTCGACAGCGGCGACTATCCGCAAGCCATGCAGCGCGCGCTCGCGGCGATCGATGTCGCGGCGATCCGCGCCCGTCAGCGCGCGACAGAACCGGATGGGCGCCTGATCGGCGTCGGTCTCTCGATCTATTGCGAGCAGGCCGCGCACGGCACCTCGGTGTATGCCGGCTGGGGCATTCCGATGGTGCCCGGACACGAGCAGGCCAATGCGCGCATGACGCCGGATGGCGGGTTAGAGGTTCGGGTTGGCGTGCATTCGCACGGCCAGGGCCTCGAGACCACGCTGGCGCAAATCGCCTACGAAATCCTCGGCATCGACACCGCAAAAGTGCGCGTCGTGCATGGCGATACCGCGATCACGCCCTATTCGACGGGAACCTGGGGTTCGCGTTCGATGGTGATGGCCGGTGGGGCGGTTGCGACCGCTTGCACCGAGATCGGCGAGCGCGCCAAGCGCATCGGCGCCAAGCTTTTGCAGCTTGATCCGGCGATGGTGACATTGCGCGAGGGCCGTGTCTGCGGACCGAACAGCAGCATCGGCCTCACTGAGGTCGCCCACACCTGGTACCGGCGCCCGCAAGACCTGCCGGGCGATGTCGATCCGGCAGGGCTGGAGGTAACCAGCGGCTACAAGCCGCAGCGCGACAGCGGCACCTTCAGTTATGCGGCCCACGCCGTTACCGTCGCGGTCGACCCCGATCTCGGCGACGTCGAAATCCTCGACTATGTCATCGTCGAGGACGGCGGCGTGCTGGTCAATCCAATGATCGTCGACGGCCAGATCTTTGGCGGCCTTGCGCAGGGGATCGGCACGGCGCTCTACGAAGAAATGCCGTTCGATGCCGCTGGACAACCGCTTGCGACCACGCTTGCCGACTATCTGCTTCCCGGTCCGACCGAAGTTCCCGAGCCACGGCTCGATCACATGGAGACGCCCTCGCCCTACACCCTGTTCGGCGTCAAGGGCATCGGCGAAGGCGGCGCCATCGCGCCGCCGGCGGCCATTGCCAACGCGGTGAACGACGCGCTGCGTCCGCTCGGGGTTGAACTGCTGCATTCCCCGATTTCGCCGCGCCGTGTCGTTGAGGCCATTCTGGCGGCGCGCGAAGCGGAAAGATCAGCCGCATGAAGGCGGCAGCGTTCGCGTACGAACGTCCCTCCGATTTGAGCAAGGCGCTTGCCTTGACGGCCCGAACAAACGGCTCGAGCAAGATCATTGCCGGAGGCCAGTCGCTGGGCCCGATGCTCAATCTGCGGCTGGTCGAGCCGGATCTGATCATCGATATTGCGGGGCTTTCCGAGCTTAAGCAGGCGGACCACGACGGCGACGAGCTCGTCATCGGCGCCTGTATCACCCATAGCGATATCGAGGACGGCCGAATACCCGATGTCACCCGCGGCGCTATGCAGCGGGTTGCGGGCGGCATCGCCTATCGCGCGGTGCGAAATCGCGGCACGATCGCGGGATCGCTCTGTCACGCCGATCCCGCCGCGGATTGGGTTTCGACGCTGTCGGCGTTGGGTGCAAAGCTAACGCTGCGCAGCCTCGCAGGGGCTCGTGACGTCGCCACCGAAGACTTCGTGACCGGAGCGCTCGAAACCGCACTAAAACCTGGCGAGATTGTCGAAGCTGTCCGCGTGCCGGTCATGACGCCGACGGCACGCTGGGGCTACGTCAAGGCCTGCCGCAAGCCGGGCGAATTCGCCCACGCGATCGCCGCCGTGCTGATCGATCCGGAGGCGGCGACGGCACGCGTGGTCGTCGGCGCCCTAGAAAGGGCCCCGATCGTTCTTGGCGATGCGGCTGAGCTATTTGGCGGACGGATCACCGGCGATTTCGAACGACAATTCGATGCACGGGTAGCGGACGCGATCCTGCTGAAGGCGGGCATCGCGAACGCCGCCGACCGGCACATCCATGCCGCGGTGCTGCGCCGTGCGATCAACGAGGCTGCCGCGTGACCATGATCGCGCTTATCGTGAACGCGCGCGACGTCAAGGCCTCCGTGGAGCCGCGTACCCATCTGGCCGATTTCCTGCGCGACAGTCTTAATCTGACGGGCACTCATCTTGGCTGCGAGCACGGCGTGTGCGGCGCGTGCACGCTGTTGCTCGACGATGTGCCGGCGCGTTCCTGCATTACTTACGCGGTTGCCTGCGATGGCGCGCGCGTTACCACCATCGAAGGCCTCGATGATGACGAAATCACCACCGAGCTCCGTGCGGCCTTTAAGGGCGAACATGCCCTGCAATGCGGGTATTGCACGCCGGGGATGCTGATCTCGGCGCGCGATCTCGTGCTTCGCCTGCCCGCCTCCGACGAACGCAGCGTGCGCGTCGGATTGAGCGGCAATCTCTGCCGCTGCACCGGATATGTCGGTATTGTACGGGCGGTCCGCGCCGTAATCGACGAAAGGCGCAAACGAGGGATAAAGCCGGTCCCCGGTGGGGGACGCAGCGCCCTCGGCCCGGTGGGATCCGGTAACGGCGCGACCGCTTCCACCTCAGATGTTGCAACCGCGCCGACGGCAAGGCCCGAGCCGCGGCATGAAGTCAACGACGCGATGGTCGTAGCGGACTTCACGCCCGAAAAGGTTTTTAAGGATCATTTCACGGTCGGTTATCCGCCCGAGCGGGTCTTCGACATGTTCGGCGATGTCGCACGCCTTGCCACCTGCCTCCCCGGCGCGTCGCTCACCGGCCCGCCGACCCCGGAGCGCGCGCAGGGCCTGATCCACGTCAAACTCGGTCCGATCTCAGCGAGTTTCCGTGGCGCCGCGCGGATCGAGCGCGACCCCAGGAATTTGTCCGGTCGGATCGTCGGCATGGGCAGCGATCAGCGCAGCCGGTCTTCCACGCAAGGCGAGATCCGCTACCAACTCGTGCCAACAGAGCAAGGCGCTGCGACGCGCGTCGAGCTCTCGATCGGCTACACCCTGCGGGGAATGCTGGCGCAGATCGCCCGTGAAGGATTGGTGCGCAATCTCGCATCCCGGCTGACCGCCGATTTTGCCCGCAACCTCGAACGCCAGCTTTCGGGCGCCGGTCCGCATGAAGCGTCCGCGCGACCCCAAAACCTGAATGCAGTCGCTCTGCTGATGGGCCTGTTGCGCGAACGTGCACGTAAGGCTCTTCAGCGTGTGTTGGGCCGATGACAAAGGTACACTGGTACGATTCTTGCTCAGTTCACGCCGGAAACGGGTCTTTTTCAGTAGGGGAAGCGTCATGACGGATTCCGAACTGCGTGCCGACATTCACAGCATAGAGCCTATTCCTGATGTCGACCGGGACTCGACCGGGCTGCAGCAGATGTGGATTTGGGCCGGAGCCAACATCGCGCCGGTCAATTGGGCACTCGGCGCGCTCGGCATCATTCTCAAGCTCGGCCTGTGGGAGACCATCGCGGTCATCGTCGTGGGCAACCTCGTCGGCTGCGCGATCTTTGCCGCCTTCACGGTGATGGGCCACAAGACCGGCGTCAATCAGATGGTGCTGAGCCGCTCGGCGTTCGGACGCCGCGGAGCCTATCTGCCGAGCCTATTGATGTTCCTGATGACGCTCGGCTGGATCGGGGTGAATACCTACTTCCCGGTCAAGATCGCGATGGCCATTCTCGCCCAGTTTGGCATCCCCGACAATTTGGTAACGACCTTCATCGTCATCACCGTCATCATGGTGCTGCAGGTCGGGATCGGCATCTACGGCTTCTACGCGATCCGCACCTTCGAGAAGTATACCGTGCCGGTAACCGTCGCCATCATGGTGCTGATGAGCGTGCTCGCCTGGAGCCGGCCGGGGGTGGTCAATTGGCACCTCGCCAGCACCCTTCCGCCCGGCGCTCATCTGGCGATGCTGACGCTATTGATGTCTGCGATCGGGGTCGGCTGGGGAATTTCCTGGGTGACGTGGGCGTCGGACTATTCCCGCTTCGTGCCCCGCAACGTCTCTTCCAAATCCGTCTTCTGGTATAGCTATATTGGAATGTTCGTGCCGACGGTGTGGCTCGCCATCCTCGGCGCGACCATCGCCAGCGTCACGCTCGATACCGACCCGGCCAAGATGGTCAGCGCCGTGTTCGGCGGCGTATCGAGCATCCTTGTGCTGCTATTGGTGCTGCACGGCCCGATCGCGACCAATATCCTGAACGTATATTCGGCGACGCTGGCGGCGCTTAGCATGGGCGTCCGCCTGTCACGGACCGCGCTGGCGCTGATCGTGGGTATCGCCGGCTATCTCGTCACGATCTACTTCATCTTCGCGCCTTCGTTCGCCAAGGCATTCGACAACTGGATGATCAGCCTGTTGCTGTGGATGAGTCCTTGGGCAGGCATCGTGATGGCCGACTTCTTCATCAAGCGACAGGGCCAAATCGATGTCGCCGAACTCTACCGGTCCCCGGAAACCAGCACCTATGGCGACATCAATTGGGGCGGGATCATCGCGTTTCTGGCCGGCCTCGCCGCCGGCTGGTCGTTTCAGGACGGCCTCGTTCCAGCGCTTCAGGGTCCGCTCTCCGGGCTTATGGGCGGGGCGGACCTCAGCTGGTTGTTCGGGATCGTCGTCGCTGGCGCCGTGTATCTGGTTCTCAGCCGGCGCGCGGTCAGCGCGCCCTCGATTGTTACAACAGGTTGAGTGACGCGCTGGAACGCCTTTGCCATAGTCGCGCGCCGTCGCATAACCGTTCATTCTGCGAATTGAGGCCTTCTGCAAAGATCGGACTCGCAAATTCCCGGCTTGCCAAGCGAGATCATACCCTCTGGGAACATTGACCGCCGCTGACACTAAAGCGCTATCAGTTCAGCGCCTGCTCAGTTTGCTTGTCGCCAGAATTTCCTTGATCTCCCGGTGCACACATCGTGCACACGTCGCTTCCCAACCGATTGAAAAATTTGAACTCTCGTTCCAATCCATCATTGGCGCGACGGCGAAGCGATAGTCTTGATATTTCAATCGTTTATCCTACACTCTCAATGGGATGAAAGAAGAACGTTTGCACTCCAAAACTAGACGAAATTGCACGCGTTTGTACCCGTTTTGACCTCTCGGTGCACACATAGCGCACACGAAAGACGGAGTGCACACGCGTGGCGACCTTCACCCAATTGGCATCGGGAAACCGGCGCGTCCAGGTCCGCCGCAAGAGTCGTTGTGTCCTGAGACGTTCCGAAGACGCAAGGACGGCGAGGAATGGGCCCTCGAAATGGAGCGCAACATCGACCGGAACGACTCGCACACTCAATTATCGAAGTCGTCATCTTCGACGCGTGGTGCCCTAGCGGTCGCGCGCTGCAGAATTTGCGGCGTGATGACGGGGCTCGCGAGATCCTTCTATTGGGCGGGGATCGCTTCTGTCCGCGCACCGCGATTGCCGCAGCAACATCGTCGCGCCAGTCGCCATACTCAGAACATCGGCGATAAGGCCAGGAAAAGAGCCGACGATCAGATCATGGACTGCCCAGAACGGTGTTGCGGCCAGCAGTAAAACACGCAAGATCACGTCGTTGGTCTGCATGCGGCCAATCGTCGACAGCGTCGTCGCGGCGGCCGCGAGGAACGATGGCACACCCTGCCAGGTAACTACACTGGCGAGGGCTAACACCGGCATCAGCGCATAGTACGCAAAGCGCAATCTCGGCTGGCGAACGAGCATGATCGCCACGACGGTCTGCACGCTCATGAGGCCGTTCATCGCCACCGCGGTCCAGTGGCCCAGCAGCGCATAATGCAGGGCAAAGCAGAGATTGTTGCCGATGTAGGCAATGAGCATCATCCACCTCGCCTGAAAGAGGGGCCAAGCGATGAAACACACCATCGCTACGAGTCCGGCGCCGTCGGCCGCAGGATTGGCGGCAAGGACGGCCAACATCCGTTGCATGAGACGCCTATCGAGGCTGGGCGGGGATTGAGCGTGTCGCGAGTGCCGCCGCCTGGAGCACGTTTTGCGCGTGACGACGAAAGATGTGCAGCAGACACGGCGCCGCGGTTGTTCCGCGAGGCTCGTCGAACCCGAGCCGGCGCGCGACGTCTGGTTGGAGCGCCGAGCTGAGGCGGTCCTCGGCGCGACCGACGAGAAGATGCAGATGACACCGCACGAGCCACAGGAAGCGGTGCGCCTCGATGAGCGCCGGTTCCGCGATCGCGGCTGGTCGGCCTGAGGCGAGCGTGTTCACCGAGAGCGCGTGCTGCAGATCGCGCAGGCCGCCGGGGCCTTGCTTCACGTCCGGCTCGTTCTCGGACGTCTGTCCCCCGTTGAGCGCGTCGCCACGGGTGCTCGCCATGGCTGAGCCAACGGCGCGCTTCCAGCGCGCGGCAAGCGGTCCTGAGAAGAGGTCCGCGAGATTGGCATCCAGCGCGCCGAACAGGCCGAAACCGCCCCACAAGAAACGCCGGTTGAGCAGGCTCGCGAGGACGGTAGGCTCATCGCGGGCGAGGTCGAGGGATTCCGGGGACGAGCGCACTGCATGATCAAGCACGAACCCAAGGTCCCACAGCCCAGCAACGACCGCCTTGATGCATGTTTCCGTCGCCGCCGCCACGGCTCCAGCGCGGGACTGGCTGCTTTCGGGTAGGAGAAAGAGTAAGTCGAGATCGGAGCCGGGAGCCAACTCGCTCCGTCCGTAGCCGCCGACCGCAACCGCAGCAAGCGGAGCGACCATATTGTTGCCGCGCATCCGGGTGGATACCGAGGCAACGTGAAGCAACCCGATCACCGCGCTGTCCGCAAGACGCGTCCTGCCGCGCAGATAGGCCTCGACTGAACCGCCCGCCTCGAGGCGCTCGCGCAAGACCTCGTGCGCCTGCGCTACGAGCGGGCGCAGGAGCTTCACCCCACGCAGCCCTGTCAGCTGTCCGGTTTCGCTGGCAAGGGCGCGCAGCGCGTGCCGGATCGCCGCGGTCGGCACTCTATCCGACGTGGCACCGCCGACGGCCGCGCTTGGAATGCCGCAAATAGGGCCAATTCCTTGCCACCCTTCAGTGGATCCTGAGGGGGACGCCGTGAGAAGTGTCTTCATCTTGGCCGCTCCTCGGTGGTGCTCATTGGGGTCACAGCTTTGTGCTTGGCCGGACTGCCGAGGTTGAGGTAGCGCGGCTACACGACGATTTCGGAGCCAGGGAAGTCGACTACATTTGAAACCGCTCAAGCCGCGCAAAAGCCTTGCTATCGCGACAGACGGAACCTGCTTCGATCGTCACCAGCGGCCTTTCCGCCCCGATGGAATGCCAAACTTCAGAGAGGGGAATACGATTGACCGCGAAAACCCACCTCAGGGGGTGACTATTGCGGGCGATCTCACAGCCCTGGCGTGGCGCCGGGCGAGCGCGGCGCAGGCCGTGGAGCCGGATCTGATAGAACACCGTCAATGGCAGGACGATGAGACCCAAGGCGTGGCCGGCAAAGGTCAACAGCGGCGTCAGGAAAATACCGAAAAGGCTCGAAGCCGAAGCGCCGCACAACGCCGCCGCGACATTCCCGCCGGCGATCGAAGTGAAGGCGACCTGATCCTGTACCGTCGACGGTAAGGTGCAAAGAAACAGGAGGCCGAGATAGAGCGGCGGCGTCAGCAGGGTCCCAGACAACGGCCGCAAAGCGAGTCCGACGACCGGAAACAGCCCTAAGGTAGCGGTCGCATCACCGCCGCCTTCAGCGCTTGCCGCCGCGCTGGATCGTAGAGCTTCGGGTAATCGTAGGTGAGCGGCTGCGAGCGCTCAACGTGCAGCGTCGCGAATACCGGGCCCTCCTGCCGGAGGACCTGCCGAGCCTGTTGCTCGAAAATGGCTAGATCGGAGAATTCGTGAGCGTGCGGATAGCCGGCCGCGCGCGCCATGGTCGCGAAATCGATCTTGGGGTTCGGGATCGGATGCTCGCCGTTCGCCTCGTAGGTGCCGTTCTGCACCACGAGGTGGACGAGGTTCTTGGGCGCTGCGCGGCGATCGTTACCAGGCAGCAAAGGAATAAACCAAGCTCAGTTCACGATCCATCGCGACACACTTCCTATTCTGCTGCCCGAATCGTAACCACGTCAGCTTGCTCCTCAGCCTTTGAATGAATTCGGGGCCGCTGATCGCGATGCGGCCGGCGCGTGAGCTTGCTTAGATAGATATAGATGACCGGGGTTGTGAACAGCGTGAGAAACTGTGACAGCAGCAGGCCGCCGACGATGGCGATGCCGAGCGGACGGCGCAGCTCCGAACCGGCTCCGGATCCCAAAGCCAAGGGGAGGCTTCCAAGCAACGCCGCCATCGTCGTCATCATGATCGGACGAAAACGCATCAGGCAAGCTTCGTAGATCGATTGCTCCGGCGTCAAATTTTGCTGGCGTTCCCCGACCAGGGCAAAGTCGATCATCATGATCGCGTTCTTCTTGACAATTCCCACCAGAAGAATAACGCCGATCAAGGCGATCAGCGAGAAATCGTATCCGAGAGCGATCAGGGCTAAAAAGGCTCCCACGCCCGCTGAGGGCAGGGTCGAAAGGATCGTGATGGGATGGATGAAACTTTCATACAGGATCCCGAGAACGATATAGACGGCGATGATCGCAGCCGCGATCAGGTAAGGCTGGCTTGTCAAGGACGTTTCGAAAACCTTCGCTGATCCCTGGTAGAGGGCGGTGAGCGCGGCGGGCTTGGCGAGCGTCTGTTCCGCATTCTGGATCGCGGCAATGGCGTCGCCCAGCGAGTGTCCTGGCGCGAGATTGAACGACAGCGTCACCGACGGAAACATATCCTGATGGTTGATCGTGAGTGGAGAGACCGACATCTCCGATTTTGTCAGCACCGACAGCGGCACCATCTGTCCTGCCGGCGACGGCACGTATAGCGTCTCCAGCGAAGACGCGTCTTCTTGGGAAGCGGGCGTGGCTTCGAGGATGACGCGATGCTGGTCGAGTTGACCAAAAATGGTCGCCACCTGCCGCTGTCCGAATGCGTCGTAAAGCGTATCGTCGATCGCCTGTGGGGAAATTCCCAATCGGCCGGTGATATCGCGATCGATCTTGAGCATCATGCGCGGCGCGGTCGCCTGCAAATCGCCCGTCACGTCCTGCAGTTCCGGCAGCGAGGAGAGTTTCGCCAGCACGATCGGCGCCCATTTGAAGAGCTCGGCAACGTCGGGATCTTGCAGGGTATATTGATATTGCGTTTTGCTGACCCGCGCACCGATCTGCACGTCCTGACGGGCTTGGGCGAAGAACGCAATCGCCGGCACCCGGGTAGTCGCTTTGCGCAGCCGGTTGACAACGTCTGTCGCGCTCGCCTTGCGCTGGCTTAGCGGCTTAAGGTCGATCATCAGGCGGGCGCTGTTCACGGTCGGATTGGCGCCGACCCAGTAATAGACCGTCTGCACATCCGGATCGGCCATCACGACCTTGGCCAGTTCATGCACCCGTTCCACCATGGCCGCGTAGGAAATGTCCTGGGCAGCTTCGGCGGTTCCCTGGATGGTGCCGTTGTCCTGCTGCGGAAAGAAACCTTTCGGAACCGCGATGTAGAGCAATGCGGTGGCAGCCAGCGTTACGGCCATCACGGTCATCATCGTAAGCCGGTGACGCAGCGTCCAGCGGAGGCAAGCGGCGTAGGCGTCCAGCGATCGCGTGAAAGCGGCATCGAGCAAAGTCTCGATCCGTCCGGCTGCCTTTGGGTGGGCGTGATTGTCATCCGCCCGCAGCAGCCAACCGCACATCATCGGCGTAAGCGTCAGGGCGACAATTCCCGAGATGACGATCGCCACGCTCACGGTGACGGCGAATTCGCGGAACAATCGTCCGATTAGCCCGCCCATCAACAACAACGGCAGAAACACCGCTATCAAAGAAAAGGTCATCGATACAATGGTGAAGCCGATCTCCCGCGATCCGATCAGGGCCGCCTGCAGCGGGCGCTCGCCCGCTTCGATATGGCGAATGACGTTCTCCACCATCACCACGGCGTCGTCGATGATGAAGCCGACCGCGATGGTGAGCGCCATCAACGATACGTTGTCGATGGTGTAGCCGACCAGGTACATCACCGCGCAGGTCGCCAGCAGGGAAACTGGGATGGTGACGCTTGGAATCAGGGTTGCGCGCGAATTGCGCAGGAACAGGAACATGACCAGCACCACGAGACCGATGCTGATGGCCATCGTGAATTGCACGTCGCTGATCGACGCCCGGATCGTCTGGGTGCGGTCGCCGAGAACCCGCACCACGATCGAAGGCGGAAGGGTGCGCTTAAGCCCGGGCAGCGCATCCTTTACCAACTGGACTGTTTGATTGACGTTGTAACCGGGCTGCTTGTGCACGTCGATAATGACCGCCCGCTCGCCATTCAACCAAGCAGCCTCACGAACGTCTTCGACGCCGTTGACGGCCTTGCCGAGGTCGCTGATCCGGACCGGGGCTCCGTTGCGATAGGCCACGATCACCGAATTGAAAGCCGAGGCGTCGAAAATCTGGTCTGTGGTATCCAGCGTCAAGGATTGCCTGCGGCCATCCAGGGTGCCCTTAGGAGCGTTGACGGTTGCGGTCCCAATGGCCGCCCGGACATCCTCAAGACTGAGCCCCATCGCCGATGCCACGCTGGGGTCGATCTGCACGCGCACGGCCGGTTTTTGCTGGCCATGAAAATCAACCAGGCCTACGCCGGTAATGCGGGAAATCTGAGGGGCGAGGTAATTCTCGACATAATCGTCGACCTTCGCGATCGGCAGGTCGGGCGACGAGATCGCGATCGACATCAGCAGCGCATCGGCTGGATTGACCTTTTCATAGGTTGGGGGATTGGGTAGATTTTTGGGCAATTGACCGCCGGCAGCGTTGATCGCCGACTGCACGTCTTGTGTCGCGCCGTCGAGGCTGCGGCTGAGGTCGAACTCCACCTGGATCGAAGTCTGCCCGAGCGAGCTCGCGGAGCTCATGGAGGTTACCCCCGAAATCAGCGACAATTGCCGTTCGAGCGGCGCCGCCACCGATGTAGCCATGGTCTCTGCATTCGCCCCAGGCAACTTTGCCGAGATTTGGACGGTGGGGATGTCGACTTGCGGCACGCCGGCGATGGGCAGCAGGAAATAGGCCACCAAACCGAGCAGGCTGAGGCCGATGACCAAGAGCGTCGTCGCGGTCGGCCGTATGATAAAAGGGGCTGAAACGTTCATGGTGAATTCGCGGGACCGGCGTCAACAGGCAATTCGGTTTGCGCGGCGACTTCGACTTTGCTCCCGGCCTGAATCCGATATTGACCGTCGGTGACGATCTGCTCGCCCGGCTGCAGCCCGTCGTCGATGATCGCGGTGGTCTTGTTGCGCGCGCCGACCTTGAGGGCCCGTTTCTGCACGGTGCGGTCGTCGCCGACGACAAAGGCGTAAGATCCGTCGGGCCCCTGCTGTACCGCCGTCACCGGTACAGAGATCACATTGCGGCGGGTCGCAAGCTGGATGCGAAGGTTGACAAACTGCCCGGGCCACAAGACCTCATCGCCGTTGTCGAATTTCGCCTTGTAGTTGATCGCGCCCGTGGCCGGATTGATCTGATTGTCGATGACGGCGAGCACGCCAGAAGCGAGCACTTGCCCATTGCGATCGAGTGCAGTCACGATGACGTCGCCGGTCTTTGATCCGGCGCGAAGTTGCGCCAGCGAGTCGGCGGGAAGCGCGAAGCTTACGAAGATAGGGTGGATCTGGTTGATGGTGACGATGCCCGTCGTATCACTTGCCCGCACGATGTTGCCTAGATCGACGAGGCGCGTTCCGACGCGCCCGTCTATCGGCGAGCGGATGCTGGTGTAATTTAGTTGGACCTGCGCCGTGTCGACCAACGCCTGATCAGCCTTGATACTTGCCTCCAATTGCTCCACCAAGGCTTGCGTTGTGTCGAGCTGCTGAGTGCTGCCTGCACCGGTTTTCGCGAGACTGGTATATCGGCCCAAATCGCGCCGGGCGTTGTTGAGCTGAGCTTGATCCTTGAGCCCATTGGCTTTCGCCTGAGCCAGCGCCGCTTCAAATGGCGCTTGGTCAATCTCGATCAATACTTCCCCGGCGTGGACATCGCTGCCCTCTTCGAACCTGATTTTGACGATTTGACCGTCAACCCTCGACCTGATGAGCACGCTGTTAAACGCCTGCACCGTCCCCAGACCGGTCAGGTAAATAGGCACATCCCCGCGCCTCGCCTTGTCGGTCACGACCGGGATGGCTGGCGCGCTACCCCGCGCGACCGATTGCGAGATCGACGATCCCCACCAGCGATTGTCGGCTAAGACAGCGGCTGCTCCAATGACGAACAGGACTATGATCAGGGCTGAGCGACGCACTTCTGCTCCAGGCCACCGATCGTGGCTAGTTCTTCAATGGCCGAGCGCGTTGCGAAGCCAGTTACGAGTATGTTCGGCATCGACCGCTTCATAGAAGGCAACGCTTCTTGCCGACGAGATGGAGGAGCCTGTGGGGAGCGGGGATAGCATAGCACACTGGCGTATGAAAGAGATGTGGCCGTATTGAGCCCGCCGTCCGGACCGCAATTACCATGAAATTGCTGGTATGCAGGATTGTCTGGTTCTGAGCCCTGAATGACGAAACGGTTCAAGCCCTTCACCCGATCGGTTCGCCGTACATCGTTTGCCGTGCAATCTGCTGCGCGACAGGCCGCTACGCCTATCAGTGGGAATCGGCGCACCGGCCAGCACTCACTAGGCGGTCTGAGTCATTTCGCGCGGATGCCTACCGGCGCGTTGGGGCAGCAAAACCACACATACGATTATGAAGATCGCCAATACGGCCGATGCAAGCGGACGGCTTAAGTTGAGTCCACCGTGGCTTACCGGCTTGTCGAGAAAGTCGCCAACCGTTGCTCCGAGCGGTCGGGTAAGTATGAACGCTGCCCAAAAGAGAGTGACTCGTGAGATATTCGTCCAATAGTACGTGGCGGCAAGGATCGCCAGTCCGGCAGCAAACACGAAGGCGCCCCCCTCGTAACCGAGGCCACCAGTGTCGGCCACCCAATCACCAAGTGCGGTGCCAAGCGTCTGTGAGAACGTAATCGCTGCCCAATAGAACGCTTCCACCTTGGGAGTGCTAACCGTATTCACAGAGATCGTGCCTTCGAACCAGAACCAGAGGCCCAGAACGCTCATCAAGCAGAGGAACAGAAGCGTGGAACCGCCGGTGTACCCGATGCCCAAGGACCGGTCCGCAAAATCGGCCATGGTCGTGCCAAACGTTGTCGAGGCAACTACCGTGCCCCAGTACAGGAACGGGTGAAATCTCTTGGCAGCGATTTGCCACGCCACCAATGCTATCAGGATGCAAACGAACAGAGCAGTCCCGGCTAAGTAGCCCCATTTCAGCGTCATGGTCACGGTATCGCCACCGGTCTCGCCTAACGTCGTTGCGGCGATCTTGAGGATCCAAAAACCTAAGGTGACCTCGGGTACCTTGCTTAGTGTTGTTTCAATGGCCCTATCCATTCCGTCCGTCCTTAATTCTCACTGCGCAAAAAAGAGTCGTACCTCACCAACCCACATCGCGGTCTCATGGTTGAAGGTCAGTTATTCCTCCCGCCTCGATGTCGTGGCTTTAGAGCGCGATACTTAGGAGAGAGTTAGGGGCGTCGATTCCATTCGCGCAGGGCCTCCGGCCGTGGCAACGGGTAGCCGCCTCGTTCCGGCATGGGATGTATAAGCTCAATGGCGCGTCCGTTGTGCCATACTTTTCGGTCGACGGAAAACGTCAAACGCGGACTTACGATTGCAACTCCCGTGCATCAGACAACGGAAGACAACGCGACAATGCGCCGGCCAACTCCGAAGACGTCAGCGGGTGATGGACAACTTCCGAGATACCAGAGGCTGCCAGCCTTCGAGCGTCCAGGTCCCGCGCCGACGGTATCGCCAGGATGATAGGAAGGTCAGGCGCTATATCATGTAACGCCGTTGCGAAATCGAGCGCGGAAGCGGCTCCGCGCTGGTGGCTTATCAGCGCCGCGTCGAAACGGGTTTGCACGGCATAGGCCTGCGCAGCTCCAGCGAGCCCTGTGAAGCCGACCGGCTCATAGCCGAGTGCCGCCAGAATCTCTTCGTGCCGCAGCAAGCGCTCGCGTTCCGTTTCAAGCACCAGCACCGTTTCGCCGGCGCCACGACCGGCCACGCCTGGTGAATGTTGGATGGATATCGGCTCGTTGGAGGGGACCGTTGGAAGCCAGATGTCGAAACGCGTCCCAACCCCGGGAGTGCTGGCTACCGCAACTGCCCCGTCGTATTCCTCAACGATTTCACGAACCGTCGCGAGCCCGAGGCCGTTGCCGTGGGGACGCGTCGTAAAGAACGGCTCGAAAATCCGCTCCAGCGCCCCTTCGTCGATGCCGCGCCCGGGATCTGAGATCGATAGGATCGCGAACCGACCAGGCCCGATGTCAATACGCCCGACAGGCAACACTTCCGCTACCTCCCGAACTTCAATCTGAATCTCGATGTGACCTGGCCTATCCATAGCTTGCGCAGCATTGTTGCAGAGATTCAGGATGACCTGCTGCAATTGTGCGGGTTCGGCCGAAACAACCGCCGCTTCCGACGTCTCGTTCACCTTGATTCCGACATGGGGCGGTAGCGATGCAGCGAGCAACCCATTGGTTTCCGCAACCAACGCCTTGAGGCAGACGTGCCCTCGCCTCCCCTCGCCGCGTCGCCCGAATGTAAGAATCTGGCCGACGAGTTGGCGTGCCCGTTCGCCGGCGCGACGAATTTCGGCGAGGTTGTCTGCCGGCTGCCCATTTGAGCTGACCGGGACATCGGCCATTTCAGTATAACCGAGGATGGCGCCTACGATATTGTTGAAGTTATGGGCGATCCCGCTCGCAAAGGTGCCAATGGTCTCCATCCGGCGCGCCTGCTGCAGGTTCGCTTCCAGACGCTCCTTCTCCCGCTGCAGAAAGACCCTGCCGACGGCCTGGCCGATCGCATCGAACGCCATGCGAAACAGAGAAACTTCAGTCGAAGCAACGAGGGCTCCCGCACGCAGTGCATCGAAGCCGAGAATGGCCTGCGTCCGCCCCTGACAAGTGTTTGAGATGCACAGCCAGCCTTGAAGGCCGGCGCCGACAAGTAAATTCATCGCGTCATCAGGATGCGTCGGCCTAACCTTTGGAATGTGAATGACACAGTCCTCACCCCGGCCAAAACGCGGAGCAAGCTGCAGCGCACGCCCGGGCCAGCCCGGCGGAAATTCCGCTCCTTCGCGCGACCATCGATAGACTTGCTTCGGCTCGCCGGCCACCATGAAATAGGCCCGGTCCGCGCCGACGAATCCGGCCAATTTTTCAAGCGCACTCTCGACATGTTCGGCGATCTCATGGTGTTGTGAATTGATGAATCGCGTCGAGATGCCGGCGATGACGTGCTCGAACGCGGCGCGCCGCCGCAAGGCCACTGCCCGCGCCCGCAATTGCAGCCCGAGATAGGCAAGTGCGGCGAGCAGCATCAGCGACGCCGAGTAAAGCAGAATCCGGTATTGGCGGGCCTTGGCGCGCTCGGCCAGCTCACGTCTCATGATCAATGAACGAACGACATCCTGCTCCTGGGTGCTAGCCGCAGCGTTCAGCGCCTTCAGCGCGGCGTCGGTCGCCGGGAGCAGATCATGCAATATGCCTCCGTGCGCGATTGCCGCCTGGACAGACTCGGCGTCGCTGGGCGGGCTTTGCAGACGCGCAAGTTGCTCCAAGCGATTCTTGACCTCGCGCACCGCAGCCGGCGACGTATCGAGCGTAAGGTGCAGCATGGCGGATGAGAGCGAGCTCGCGGCAGCGACCACCGGTCGGTCGTACGAGCCTGCAAGACGGGCGCTGAACATTCCAAAATAGGCGAAGGAGTTCCGCAGCAATGCATTCCTGCTCTTGAACTGCTCGACGAGGTCCCGCTGCCGGTTGGCGCGTTCAGCCAAGACTTCAATTGCAGCGCGTTGTTCTGAATCCGTAGCTGCTGCTTCTCGCAATTGATCAAGCGACTCGGCGTAGGCGTCGGTCAGGTGCGCCAACGCATCGTAGTTTCGTGACAAGCCGGCGCGCGCGGTCAACACCTCTCGATTCAATGCTCGCTCGAGTTCAGAAAACTCGTCAAGCACCTGGAGCTCACGATCGTAGCGAGCGTAATGCGGATCCAGTCCGCTCAGGAGCAGCCAGGTCAGCAGCAGGAGAAAAAACGCAACCACGATAGCGATAGACGTTATCCTCATGGCGACGCCCCGACGGGCGCACCGCGGTATTTTCCGGTCAGGGTCTGGAGATAGGCAACGATCGCGTTCACCTGCTGGTCTGTCAGGGTTGAATTCAATTGCGCAAGACCCATTTTGCGGACGGCGTCATCGAGGGTCTGCGCGCTGCCGTCGTGAAAATAGGGCGGCGTTGTCGCAACATTTCGCAGGCTCGGCACCCGTAGAATTTCGGGCTTCGGCGACGCCAGCGGATGGAAAATTCCATGTCGCTCGAAAAGATTGCCGCCGACATTCACGCCTTGGTGGCAGGAGACGCAGCCCAAGGATTTGAATAACCGATATCCGTCCAGTTCTTCCGTCGACAACGCTGCTGCATCTCCGGTCAACCAACGATCGAATTTGCTGTCAGGCGTTACCAGCGTTCGCTCAAAACTTGCGATCGCGTCCACCATGTTCGCTGCGTCCGGGCCACTGCCATAGGTGGCGATGAACTCCTTGCGCAGGTCGGGATCAGCGGCGAGCCTTGCTACCGCCTCGGAAATGCTGGCGCCCATGACCTGAGGATTCTCCAGCGCGGCTTTGACGTCCGACTGGATGGTGCGGAGTTTTCCCTCCCAACCAAGGCGGAAGTTGAGCGTGGCATTGAATATCGTGGGGGTGTTGAAGGGCAGGCTTGAACCATCCGGGCCGACGTCTTGCCGCTTCATGCTCGCGCCATTGGTGCTGAGATCATGGCATGACGAGCAACTGCGCGAATCGTCGTGAGACAAGCGGGGATCGCCGAACAGGCGCTCCCCAAGTTTGACCTTCCGTGGGTCGATCGGGGGAGGCTCGGGAATGGGAGCGATCGGCTCTTCGGCGACGACGCCGGATTCGAGTGGCTGGCTGAGCGGCTGTGATGGCGCCGCAGCCAGTTGCAAGCCACCCATGATCACGATGCCGATCGCGAATGCGCAACTCCCGTAGCGGGCGAATGCAGCTATCCCAGGCGCAGCGCCATTGCGCAGCTCTTGAAATGTTCTGAGCGGCATATTCAGGAAGCTTCGGTCAGAACAGCGATATCCCGCTCGCGAGATTGTTTCTGCCGTCGGGTAATACCATTTTGCGTCATAACGATGTTCATGCCGGCCGCGAAACCGTTGCGGACGACCACGCGGCCCACGGCCTGAATGAGTTCGATCCCGGCAATGGCACAATTGACGACATCAGCAATCACGGCGGTACCTCGCGATCTCCTCGATCCGAGATCGATGGGGGATACCGAAATTCCGCGATGCCCTGCGATCGGGCTCCATCAAGGCCGCGAACGCCTTTTTGATCTCGCGCTGGCGGCGGCCCTGTGCCCATCGGGCTGTGATGGCCTGCCAAGGCTTGGTCAGCCAACTACGGCCGTTTGAGCGATCGACATCGAACGAAGTATCTCCGGATGCCGTCTCGGATCCGGGCGCTGCTCGATTGATATCGCCCTCAAGTTCCGCCACTCCGGGATGCATCGCCGAAAAGACGATAGCCATAGCCCTGCGTCGCGCGCGCCAGGAAATCTCCTCCGGCTGGGGAGCACTTGCTTCGGCACGCGATGTATCTGCAGGTGACGCTGCAATCGCGTGCGGAGAAGCGTGGTACGACGCCCCATACAACGCAAAGCCTTCCATGAAGAAGGCAAGGATCGACGACGACCACGGTGTTGTATCCTGGCGATCTAGCCGCGCCGAGCTCACGTCTGTTCCGTCCAGCCTTGGCGCCCGCGTCAATCCGTCATGCCCGATATCGCGTCTATCGCGCGGGTCGACGCGTAATGAGCGGCTCGGAAGACCGTAGAGTCTGGTGACCCTGTTCGCTGATTGAGGCGCTTTCGACATCAGTTGCTCCCGCGAGCTGTGCGCTGATAAAGGGGGATTTGCTGCGATCGACTCGGACGTCGAGAGCTGCCGCCGAGCTGGTGCAGCTCGCCGCAATCACCAACCGGGCGAGCACACGAACCAACCATCGCGACTTCACGGGCGAAGATGCCCGTTGCTGTGTGCCCAACGAAGGAACTCGAAGGGATCGGCGTTTCGGCAGCACGAGATTCTCCGTCAATCGATACGGAGATTCTGCTGGCCGCCAGTTACGGGATCATCACGGCCGCGGACAATTCAGTTACAACCGTAATGACGGAGCGCCACATTTTGATCACTTTTAGAATGGCTCGACCGGCAGTGCGAACACGTAGCCAACGCCGCGCTCGGTCTGGATTACGCGCGGTGCGCTCGGATCGGTCTCCAGTTTCCGCCGCAGCCGCAATACCTGGACGTCGATGCTGCGATCGAAAATATCCTCGTGAATTCGGGTTGCCTGCAACAAGTGCTCCCGCGACAACGGCCGCTGCGGCGCCTCGAGAAAGGCTAACAACAATGCATATTCGCCTTTGCTCAGTGCGACAGGTGTCGCATTGGGATCGAGCAATCTCCGGCCGCGCCGTTCAAGCTGCCAGCTGCCGAACCGGTACCCGCCTCGCTCCGGATCACGCGTTCGTGCAATCCGTCCCATTTCCTGCCGCCGCAACACGGCACGAACTCGGGCAAGCAATTCCCGGAGGCTGAAGGGTTTTACGATATAATCGTCCGCCCCGAGTTCGAGGCCGACGATGCGATCAATTTCGTCGGGACGATGGCCGGTCATGATGATGACCGGCACATCCGAATGCGAACGAATTTCCCGCAAAAGATCCAGCCCGTCATCTTGACCGAGCCGCAGATCCAGGATGATCAGGCTTGGAGGGGGCCCTGCAAAAAGCCGGCTGAACTCTGTTCTGCTCGATGCGGCCTTGGTTGGTATATTGTTGTCTTCCAAAAATTTGATCACCATTTGCCGCAGCGATGGGTCATCATCAACGACAACGATATGTCCGCAATCCGCGAGCATGAATTGGTCTTTCAATTTTCTTGGTCACTAAGCGGTATTGTTTCAATTGGTCGCCAGGCTGTGTTTTCTCAATTTGTATTATAATCGATATTCATTCTGATTGTATTATAATCGACATTCATTTTGGCATCTTCCGATTTCAATGCCCGCCCCGAATTACCAGCGCCCCGCGTGTCTAAGACTCCGGAGGTTGAACGTCGTGTGTCAACGACGCACTTTCGTCTGTACCGGCGCGCACTATTCCATCACTATTTCCGGCGTGCGCGCCCGGCGAATAGCCGAACCGATGGCCGAATTTCCGCGCGAAATGTGTATAGTCGCGGAAGCCGCAGGCATAGGCGATCTCGCTCAGCGGTTGGCCCGTCCGAAGCAGCGCGCGGCGGTGCAGAAGGTGCGCGGCGCGATCCAGGCGAAGCGAATAGATGAATTCGCTGCAGGTCGTGCCGCGCTCCGAAAAGAGCTTTTGAACATAGCGTATCGAGATCCCCACTTCGGCGGCCGCCTCGACAGGCCCGAAATCAGGATCGGAGAAGTTGTCCTTGATCACGCCGCAGATGCGCGCAAACAGCTTGTCCGTGGAGCGCGAGATGGATGGGGTATCGGACGGCGCAAAAAGCGCGCCGACCAGGTCATAGACGGCCAGCTGCATGTACGAATCGGCCGGGGAGAATGATGATCCCTCCCCTTTGAGGGCATCGACCACCACCTCGTTCAGGAAACGTCCGGCCGGCGTTCCGCTGCGTCTGCAAGAACCCCCCTGCGGCTCAAATCCAAGATAGGAAATCAGCGACTGGCGCGGCAAATGAAGCGACACCCATCGCGCGCTGGCGTCGTTGCCGAAGTATGTCACAGGCCGGGCGGCATCGACCAGAACGACGTCGCCCGCGGCGATCCGCAGAGCGTGATCGTTCTGGATCATCGCTGATTTTCCCGAGACCTGAATCCGAACATAGTAGTGCTCCATGCCATCGAGGCGAGCATCCCGGTAGGTCCGTTCAATCCGACGGGCATTCCAGCCAATATCTGCTGCCGCGAGCCCGCATACATTCAGAGTCCGCGCCCAGCCTTGAAAGGCGCTGCGTTCGATGCCTTGCGGGCTATAGCGTCCGCAAATCGTGCGGAGCGAAGCTCGCCACGCCTCAAGATCCAGTAGAGGCGTGGCTTGAACACCGTTGCTCTGAAGCATGATCGTCCCCGTTTTGGAGTGCTTCGATCCGGAGGCGAAGTATGGGCTCCGGGCGGCGCTTGCTACGGAACGAATCGGGCAGTCTCAGGGACGTGATGAATTGTGATCGAAGTTCCCTAAAGTATACTGCGTTTCGAAGCGGCATCGGCGAAGACGATCAGCCCATCGGCCGTTGCGATGGTCCTGCGCCGGAACACGTCGCAAGATCGGTCGCGTTGGCGCAGACCGTGCCACAGGAGAGTAGCGCCACAGCCTCCGTTCTGGCGCGACGCTTCGACGCCGATCAGCGCATGGTCGACTTCGGAGGCGCCGGCGATGGTCGCGACGGCAATTGGCAATCCATGGATTGCGGCATTGTGCAGAGGTCTCAAGCGTTCGGCATGTGTGTCAGATATTCATAGATCGCCCGGAGTTCTTCATCGCCCATTCGTCCGATCGGCCGCCACGGCATTTGCTTGCCGAGTTCATGGCCGTTGGGATCGACGCCGGTGCGCATGGTGGTGACGAATTCCTCAAACTTCCATCCCTTTACGAGATAGAGGTCGGGCCCGAGCGGCGCCAGTTGTCCGGGTACACCGCCGGTCAACTTGTCGCCGTGGCAGGCGCGGCAGTCCTGATACGACAGGATGTATTCGCCGTACCGCAAATCAGGGCTCCTGGGCGGTGCGGTGACGACACCTGTAGATACCGGCTTACCCTCCGGAAGCATCCCTGCACCGAGCATCATGACCCCTAACAGGTTGAGATGGTCGGGCGGATTGTCGGTTCGCTTTCCGGCGGCCGACAAGCTGCGAAGGTATGCGATGACAGCCATTGTATCGTCATCGCTCAGTTTGCCGGCGTTGGTGTAGGACATGATGATCAGCCAGTGCCCATCTTTGTCGACGCCGTTGCGAATGGCCCGAAAAATGTCTCCATCCGACCAGCGGCTAAGTTGCCCGGCGGGAGTGAGGTTGGAGGCCACAAACGATCCGATCGGCACTGGAAGGTCCTCGGCGACATCGAGACCACCGGTGAGCGTGGCGGTTTTCGAATGGCAGCCGCTGCAGAAGCCGTCGGATATCGCCCTGCCGCGCACAATCTGTTCGGGCCTGCCGGCAACCTTCAACTCGGAGGCGGGCGCGCTGCGGGCATGCAGCTTGATCAGTCCGACGAGCATAATGACGCTTATCAGGGATACGGCGCCTGAGAACAAAGCGGACAAGACCGTGCCGCCCCATTTCAAGAACTTATTCTCTGCCCTCCAGCTTCGCAGGCTCGACTGCGCCAGCAGCGCGGCTGTGGTGATCGACATGGCCGGGCCAAGCAATTCAAGCATGGTATATTCCCCGAATAATTTGAGCGATGTTGGATAGCTTCAGGTCATGGAACATGCCGCCAAACGGGATGGGTCAGACCCGACCCATCCGCGATGTGCAAAACCGGCGACCCCCATGAGTGTTGAGGCCGATGCAATAGCGATCTCGACGTGGGCTTATCGAGCTAGATTTGTAACTGACGACTGACTGCCCTCGCCTTACTTCGCTGCAAGCCCGCCTGCTTTGAACCATGGGACAGTTGGCCAACGATCCGAAGCACTTCGGATTGCGTGTCGATGCCGGCGAACTCGCCAGCTATCGCCGCTGCGCGCCGACGATAATCGGGCTTGTCGAGCACGGTCCGAACGGCTTCGCGCAACGCCTGTGGCGTTGGCTCGTTGCTCGCAAGATCGATCCCGACACCGGACCAGGCGACACGCGCATTGACGTCGGCCTTGTCTTCGGTCAGCCCCGCGGTGACAAGGGGAATTCCAAAGCTCATGGCCTGGTTGACGCTGCCATAACCACCGTTGGTGACGAACACGTCGACCTCCGGCAATATCCATTCGAACGGCAGATATTGGGAAAGGCGCGCATTGTCCGGAATTGGTCCTGATATGGCGTCGATGGGGCGCCCGCCGGCGGTGGCGACAACGAGCAGATCGGGCTCGTTCGCAAGCGCCTGTAGCGTCGGGCCGATCACAAGGCCGAAATTGTGATTGGCCACCGTTCCCTGCGTAACCAGCACCACCTTGCGCGAGCCGTCGAGCTCATCGGCCCAGGATGGCAGCGGAGCTTGACCAGGAATGATCGGAGGCGTGCCGACAAAATGTACCGAGGCCGGAATGGCGCGCGGAAACTCGAAGCTTGGAACCGTCAGT
>DATBYN010000172.1:0-18413 GCA_036513695.1 Bradyrhizobium sp.
GAAGTGTTCGGCGCGGTGGAAACACGCCTGCCGGAAGCCACAGTTTGAGCGTGGTTCAGGCTGGCTGCGCGCTGGAGCGCAGCGCGTCCAGGCCGCGAATGAAGACATCCACCGCGACGGCGTAGATCTGGTCGTAATCCACCGTGTCGAGAAAGGACGCGCTCATTTCGTGAAGCACAAATCCGCGGACCAGCGCGCGCAATATCTGAAGCGCGTTGATCGCCTGCTCGCGGTCGAGGCCCGCACTTTCGAACACCCTGACCGCGATGGCTGTCAGCAATTCACCCTCGCGGCGCCATTCCGGTGAATCGGTCGTTGGATTTCTGAAGGTGGCGGCCGACAGGCCCGGGCGCTCATGCGCGAACGCGCGCAGCGCCAACGCCATCGCCCGAATCGCGTCACTTCCCGTCGCGCTGCCGATGTCGCGGTCCAGCCGCGCGCGCAATTCTCGATACCCCTTGACCGCGAGCAGCCGCCTTATCTCCGGGATCGTCTCGAGCTTTTCCGCCAATTGGGTTTCGAGCTCGGCGGCAAGATCCGACGCGATCCGTCGATCCCAGCGGGTAGCCTCGGTGGCAAGCAATTCCTCGATGGAGAATTTCTTTTCGTTCGCCAGCATGGACGAAGTGCCCCGTTGCACCCGAGAGCGCCGGGGCTTGGAAATCCCTGATGCGGTCCTGGCGACTGATCGCCGACACTCTGCAGCAAGCCGCTAATGCGTGTGTTAATGAGGAGGCCCGCAGTATCCCGGATACGGAACCCGTCCCATCCCCCTCACCATGACGGACCCCGATACCAGCCTCGAGCAGGTGCCGGCCTGAGGAGTTTCACTTCCGCGGGCCGCACGCCTGCCGAAACGACGGTGCTTGATTTCAGGCCGCGGCGCGTTGCGGCGAAACATCGAGCTTGCCGGCGATGTAGCGGCGCTCCTGCGTCAGCCCGCCAAAGCCATAGGCGTCGCCGCGGACTTCGTCGACGTGGAGGTAGCTTTCATTGTGCAGCGGCCCGAGCAGTTCCTCCATCCGCTTGAACATGGCAGCGAGATAGGCGGCCTTTTCGTCCTTGGTGTTGGTGCCCTCGCTGATGTGGATGTCGAGCCAGTAGCTTGCGAGCTTTTGCTCGGCGAGCGACTTGCCGCCGGCAAACCAGTCCGCCGCATCGACGGACTTGACGATGATCGCGGTGACCTTCGGATCCTTGTGCAGGATTTTGGCGGTGAGTTCCGAGACGGCGGCGGCGATGTCGGCCTTTAGCGATGGCGCGGTGCGCGAGCTCGAGTACGTAACGGTGATAAGCGGCATGATCTTTCTCCTTGTGGGTCCGGCGCATCGCAATTGCGCGAACCAAAGCTAGACCCGCCGTCATCATTTTGGTATCTTATCTATCGCGATAGCAATGATAAAAGTTTGTGATGATGAGATGACCACTCTCGACATTGCCACGGTGCAGGCGTTCCTGCTGGTGGCCGAACTGCAAAGCTTCACCCGCGCCGCCGAAGCGCTCGGCACCACGCAGGCTTCGGTCAGCATGAAGCTGCAGCGGCTCGAGGCCGTGGTCGGCAAGCGGCTGGTCGAACGCTCGCCGCGCGCCGTCAGATTGACCGCCGACGGTGCCGGGTTTGTCGATTCGGCGCGCGCACTGATGGAGGCCCACGACCGCGCCTTGTCGGGACAGCAACCGCCCCGCCAGCAATTATCGCTCGGCATCAGCGATCATGCGGCGGGTACGGAGCTGGTTCCGCTGCTTGCAAAGCTGCATGCGGTGTCCCCGCAGCTTTCGCTCGCGGTGACCATCGGTTTTTCGCGCAACCTGCTCGAGATCTACGACCAAGGCGAACTGGATGCGGTAATCGTGCGGCAGGAAGGCGGCCGGCGCGGCGGCGAGAAACTGACCGAGGACGAGTTCGGCTGGTTCGCCTCGCCGCAGCTGCAATGGCGTCGCGGCGAGAAGTTGCAGCTGGCGACGCTGGCGCCACCATGCGGGGTGCGCGCGCTCGCCGTTCGTGCGCTGGAGAAGGCTGGCATCGAGTGGAGCGAGAGCTTTGTCGGCGGCGGCGTGACGGCCGTCGTGGCGGCCGCTCTCGCCGGGCTCGCGGTCGCACCGCTGGCGCGGCGGATCGCGCCACCGGGTATGGTCGACGTCGGACCCGCGCAAGGGTTGCCGCGGCTTGGACCCTCCAAAGTGATGCTGTATTCGAAGGTGAGCGAATCGGCAAAACTCGCCGCGTTGCGGACGCTCGCCGCAACATTCCGGAGCGCGGTGGCGGGGTGAGTTGCTCGGAAGCGATTTGCGCCTCATTGCGCCGCGCCGCGGATGCTTTTAGAGAATCGCCTCGAGGGCACTGCGCAAGGTTTCGTGCCGAAAGACAAAACCACTGCTCAACGCCTTGTTCGGGATGACGCGTTGCCCGCCCAGAAGAAGTTCGTCGGCGAAATCACCGGCCACATGATGCAGCAGCGCCGCCGGAACGCGGAATACCGCGGGGCGCCCAAGCCGGCGGCCAAGCTCCTCGGTGAATTTCATGTTCCGGACCGGGATCGGCGCGGTCGCGTTGATCGGTCCGGAAATATCGGGCTTTGCGATGGCGTGGACGATCAGGCGGATAAGATCATCACGTTCGATCCATGACATCCACTGCTGCCCCGATCCCATCGGGCCGCCGAGCCCGTAGTCGAACGGCGTCAGCATGCGCGTGAGCAACCCGCCCTCGGTTCCGACCACCAGACCGATCCGCAAGTAGACTGTCCTCACACCATGCTCTGCGGCACGGCTTGCCGCCTTCTCCCAGGCGTCACAGAGTTCGTGGCTGAAACACGCATGGGCCTTTGCGGACTCGGTCAAGGGTTGATCCTGCCACAAACCATACCAGCCGATCGCCGAACCATTGACCAGCACGGCAGGCCGGCGTTCGAGACGGGCAATCAGCCTGACGACATCGTTTGTCATCCCGGTGCGGGAGTCGAGAATCCGGCGGCGCTTGGCCTCGGTCCATAACCCGTTGCCGATCGGCTCGCCCGCCAGATTCACGATGGCATCGATTTTGGCATCGGCTGGCAGCTGATCGAGGCTGGTAATCAGCGCGATCGGCGGATGCAGGATTTCAGCCTTGGCCGGATTTCTGACGAGCGCGATGACCTGATGACCGGCGTCGGTGAGACCGGCAACAAGTCGGCTGCCGATGAAACCGGTTGCGCCTGTGACCAGGATGGTTTGCCGTCCGGGCAGTCCGCTGGCGAGGCCGGCTACCGGCGCGCTATGCAATCGCGCGAGCCTCTTGGATGCCGCGAAGTCGCGCACTCCGCAGATGCCAACACCAATGGCGGATATCGTCGCGAGGATGCTCCAGGGGCCGTGATCCGCAGACTGGAACGCACTGGGCCGGGCTGCCCATTCGATCAGGACCGGCAGCAGGAGAACAAGGATCGCGCCGTAATTAAGCGCCAGCAAAGTGTGATTGATCCGTTCGCTCGCCGGAAGTTTCCGGCTCATGTCCTCTTCGACAAAATCCATCAGCGTGACGACGACTTCCACGACCAGGACCGCGATGACCAGCATCGCCCAGATGCCGTGGACTTCCAGCCAGCCGAGCGTCAGGAACAGCAGCGCGTAAAGCGCGTTGCGCACGCTATGGAGCTGAAGCTCACGCCGCTGCGAAGGACGCCAGGCCAGCCGCTCGGTCATTTCGTGATGATAGAACGTGTCGAACGCTCCCATCGCGATCTGAATGGCGATCAAGGTCCAGAGATACGGCGAGGTCATGGCGTTGCCTCCTTGAAGACGGCAGACTGACGAACCAGCGCGCCGAAGCGGGGATGAACGATCTCGAGCGTGAACTGGAATTCGCCGCGGCCGAGGTCGCTGTGGCTGACGGTGAGAACACCGGGTGTCAGCAACGCCGGCAGCCGCAGCCTGCGACGCCCGACCTGCAGAAAATAGCCCGCGCTGCGAAACAGCAGGGTTTGTCCGTCGACGAGGATCCGCAGCGCCATGCAGATGCCGAATCCGACATACTCCTCAAGACCGGTCGGCCCCGAGAAGCGCTTCGATGAATGAATAACCTGCGGAAAGGCTACCCTGCGCGCGCAGATGCGGGTCCAGACCTGGCCGCCCGTCGCCGCATCTTCCGTCACCGTCACGATCATCGGAACATGGGTATCGCTGCCGGTCGGCAACGGTCCCCCGATCAAGCGCGCCGCTTGCGCGAGCCACCAACCGGTCCAGCTGAACCTCGCCTCGACGATCTCGCCGACATAAACGGTGGTCTCGCCGCCAGCGAGACGTTTTGAGAAACGTTGCTTAGTAGCTAGCGGCAAGCGCTCCCAATCGTCGCCGCATAGCAACGCGCGGAATCTGAAATCGTCGAGGATGAGACTTTCATCGGAAGCTGGTGGTGCTGGAAGTCCTTGAATGCTTTTTAGTAACGCTACCATCGCACTTCCCGACTCAAGGCCCTATTTGGATTTTCCCGCGGGCAAGAAACTGACGATCTTTTCGCCGAGCTTGATCAGGGCAATCAGCCTTGGCCTCGGTACCGTCAGCATCTGCGTGTACCAGCGATCGACCAATTCGGTGAAAGCCAGCATTTCCTTCAGCCGCTTGCCTGCAACCGGGCTAATCGTCGGATCGTCGGCGGCATCGATGACGCAGGCGCGCAACGCCTCGACGGCGGGGTCGATCTCCCGCACCTTGCGGCCGGCGGCGATCCGCGCCGCGACCTCCCAGATATCGGTCTCAGCCTCGAAATGATCGCGGCGGTCGCCCAGGATCGGAACGCGCCGGATCAAATTCCAGCCCAGCAGCTCTTTGATGGAGTTGGAGACGTTGGATCGCGCCATGCCCAAAGTGTCCGCGATATCATCGGCTGTCATCGGCGCTTCGGCCAGATAGAGCAGACCATGAATCTGGCTCACCGAGCGATTGACGCCCCACTCGTCGCCCATGTCGCCCCAATGCAGGATGAACCGCTCGACCGCGGCGGGCAATTTCTTTTTGGCTGTTGTTTCTGTCATGACAGAAATATCTGACGGAAACAGACGGAAGTCAAGAGGCCTCTATGCGTGGGCCCGCCCGTGATTTTCGTCAAATTGTCGGCAGTACCGAAAACCGCTCGCCTGCCCGCCGCAAGTTCAGCGCATCGGAACCAGCGGGTTCCTCCGTGACGGCGTCGACCCGCGCCGATGACGGGCCATGCCGGCACAACGCAATCATCTTGGCCACGACATCCGCAAGCCCCGCGAACACGGCCTCGACGCTGCCGTCGGTGCGGTTGCGCACCCAGCCCTCGAGTGCGTGCGCGCGCGCCCGGTGCTCGACCCAGGCGCGGTAGCCGACGCCTTGCACCCTGCCCCGGATCGTCACATGACGGATGGCGCCGCTCATCTACTTTTTCAGCCCGAGAAACTCGGCGTTGCGCGCTTTCACGTCGGCGTCGCGCGTGACGCGGTTGGTCAATTCCAACGACGCGAGGCCTTTCAAATTCTTTGGCGGCTGGCCGTCGCGCAGCGCTTTGAGCGTCTCGTACACGGCCTGCGTCGCCGCGGCGAACGGCGCGTGGCCCTGCAATGCGATCCGCACCCGCTTGCCTGCGAGATAGTCGAGGTCGGCCATGTCGTCGGGCGCGCCGCCGAGCACAATCGGCAGCTTCGTCGCAGCCGAAATCGCTTCCAGTTCGCCACGCGTTTTGACGCCGGTGAAAAACAATGCATCGACGCCGCCGGCCTCATAGGCCCTGGCGCGCGCAATCGCGTCGTCGAGCGAGGTGATGGACACAGCGCCCGTGCGTCCCATGATGACCAGCGTCGGATCGTCCCTCGCGTCGAGCGCCGCCTTCATCTTGCCAACGCCTTCCTCGAGCGAGATCAGTTGCGTCCCGGTCTGCCCAAAGGGCTGCGGCAGCAACGTGTCCTCGATGGTGAGGCCGGCGGCACCCGTAATCTCCAATTCCTCCACGGTGCGGCGGACATTGAGCGCGTTGCCGTAGCCATGGTCGGCATCGACCAGCACCGGCAAGGATGCCGCGCGCGACATCCGGCGCATCTGTTCGGCAAGCTCGGTCAGCGTGATCAGCGCGACATCGGGATCACCCAGCACCGCAAGCGAAGCCACCGATCCGCCGAACATGCCGACTTCGAAGCCGAGATCCCCGGCAATCCGCATCGAAATCGCGTCATAGACCGAGCCGGGACGAATGCAGGTCGATCCCAGCAGGATCGAACGCAATGCTTCACGGCGCTTTTGGAAGGTCATCGCGAACCTCTTATAGACCCCTCCGTCATTCCGGGATGGTGCGCCAGCACCAGACCTCAGATGCGCAATTGCGCATCGGGGAATCTCGAGATTCCGGGTTCGATGCTTCGCATCGCCCCGGAATGACGGTATTACGCAAATTCCAGAATCAGCGCATCGACCGCCAGCGTCGCGCCGGCGGCGGCGTGGATTTTCTTCACCGTGCCGTCGCGCTCGGCGCGCAGCACGTTCTGCATCTTCATTGCCTCCACGACGGCGAGCGTTTCGCCGGCCTTGACCTCCTGGCCTTCGGCAACGGCAATCGACACCACGAGCCCCGGCATCGGGCACAGCAATTTCTTGCCGGTGTCGGCCTTGGCCCCGACCGGCATCAGCCGCGCCGCCGTGGCCTCGGTCTCGGTGAAGACATTGACCGCGACCTCGAAGCCTTGGTGCGCAAGACGAAAACCGTTCGGAATCGGGCGCACCTGCATGGCCAAACTGTGCCCATCGATAGTACCGTGCCAGACCGGCTCGCCCGGCACCCATGGCGAGACCAGATGATGCGGTTGACCCAGCGTGCCGTCGGCGCCGACGAACCGCACTGCGATCCCGTCGTTATCACGAGCGACATCGAGCGCGATCTCGTCGCGCTCCAGCCACACCGCACGGCGGCGCTCGCGCAGCACCAGGCGGCCGTTCATCTGGCCGGAAATCCGCCGCTTGCGTTCGCCGAGCACATGATCGATCGCAGCCCCGACCGCCGCCAGCCGCCGCGCGATCTCGCCTTCCGGGCTGCGGACCGCAAATCCTTTCGGAAACTCCTCAGCGATAAAACCGGTGGAAAGATTGCCGCTGCGCCAGCGCGGATGGTTCATCAGCGCAGAGAGAAACGGAATGTTGTGGCGGATGCCATCGACATAGAACGAATCAAGGGCGGTCGATTGCGCCTCGATGGCAGCGGCCCGCGAAGGCGCATGCGTCACGAGTTTGGCAATCATCGGATCGTAAAAGATCGAAATCTCGCCGCCTTCCTGCACGCCAGTATCGTTGCGTACGGTGATGCCACCGGCCGAACTCTCGACCGGCGGGCGATACTTTACCAATCGGCCGATGGAAGGCAGGAAGTTGCGAAACGGGTCTTCCGCGTAGACCCGCGTCTCCACCGCCCATCCGGTCAGCGTGACGTCTTTTTGCGAAAGCGTGAGCTTCTCGCCTGCCGCGACGCGGATCATCTGCTCGACCAGATCGATGCCGGTGATCAATTCGGTGACGGGATGCTCGACCTGCAGCCGCGTGTTCATCTCGAGAAAATAAAAGCTCTTGTCCTGGCCGGCGACGAATTCGACCGTGCCGGCAGAATCGTATTTCACGGCTTTTGCAAGCGCGACTGCCTGCTCGCCCATCTGGCGGCGGGTGGTCTCATCGAGCAGCGGCGACGGCGCTTCTTCGATTACCTTCTGATTGCGACGCTGGATCGAACATTCGCGCTCGCCGAGATAAATCACATTGCCATGCTTGTCCCCCAGCACCTGGATTTCGATATGGCGGGGATCGACGATGAATTTCTCGATGAAGACGCGGTCGTCGCCGAATGAGGATTTGGCCTCCGCCTTGGCGAGGTTGAATCCTTCAGCCACTTCCGATTTCGAATGCGCAATCCGCATCCCCTTGCCGCCGCCGCCGGCGGAAGCCTTTATCATCACGGGATAGCCGATTTCGTCGGCGATCTTCACCGCATGCTTTTCGTCCTCGATAACGCCGAGATGGCCCGGCACCGTCGAAACCTTCGCCTTTGCGGCGGCTTTCTTCGATTCGATCTTGTCTCCCATGGCGGCGATCGCGCCGGCATTGGGTCCGATGAAGACGATGCAGGCCTCGGAAAGCGCGCGCGGAAAAGCCTCGCGCTCGGACAGGAAGCCGTAGCCGGGATGCACCGCCTCTGCGCCGGTCTTGCGGCAGGCCTCGACAATCTTCTCCATGACGAGATAGCTCTCGGCCGCAGCCGGCGGTCCGATCAGGACGGCCTCATCGGCCATCTCGACATGGAGCGCGTCGCGGTCCGCTTCCGAATAGACCGCGACCGTCTCTATTCCCATACGGCGGGCGGTCTTGATGATCCGGCAGGCGATCTCGCCGCGATTTGCGATCAGAATTCGTTTGAACATTTTCTTGCTTGCAACCTTCGGGGCGGGACCTTGCGCTGCGGCACGGGACCGCAATCTGGCACGTAGGGAGATGGGTAACAATTCCGTCGTACAGCAAAACGAACGCGAGGCAACGGCCTAAATCGGCGGTCTATTTCCGTCCCGCGAGTTCGCTCATTGCCTGCAACGGGAAATCATCCCGAATAGGTGTGAAATCTGCCGCGCGTATAAGCGTGGGAAACCGCCTTCGTCAGCTCGCCAACCTCAGATTCCAGATAATCATTGGCAACGATCAGTGCCCGTATCGTGGCTCGCAGGTCCCCACCGCAGACCGCGATCGCCTGATCTATGGCGGCTTCCAACCCGTCGTCATCCTGCGTGCTCGACTGTGAACGAGAGGACATGACGTGTTCCAATGGACCGCTATTCGCGAACGTTCCTATTTTGTTCTCACCGTGTCAAGACGATTCAATTGCGGTTATCTCGGCATCGTCGCGCCCGGCCCTGACGGCATCCCCGACAGCCCTCCGCAAAAGTGCCTGCGCGAGCGGAGAAGCGTGCGATATCGTTCCGTGCGCGGGATCGGCCTCATCCTCTCCGACGATCCGGAAGGTCTGCTCGCGACCGTCATGGCGAGCGATCGTCACGGTGCTTCCGAACTGCACAGTTGAAATATTGGGATCACGGGCAACGAGCTGCGCGCTGGCGCGCCGCGAATTCCAGTAACGAAGATCGCGCGTGGCATTCGCGAGCGCCTCGCGGTCGCCCGCCGCCTGCGCTTCGCCATGGCTGCGCCGCGCCGCGTCCAGCGCTGCTTCGATCAATTCCAGGCCGCGCGGCGTGACGTAGTTCGGATGCTCGGAAACGGCTCGATCCGGCAAATCGTCGACGAAACGATCTTCGTTTACAAAAGCTCTGCTCATGCCTGAAAATATGGGTATCCGCCCCGCATTTTTCATGTCCTAAACGACCACCAGGAACGGCTCGGGAACCGGAGCATTGTCTCATCTTCTGACCGGGTTCCATCGATGACGCAGCTTGCGCTTTTTCCTGACCCAAGCGCCGGCCCTGCTGGGCTACGCTACGAGCCTGAATTTATCTCGGAGGCGACCGAAAACGAGCTTGTCTCCCGCATCTCGGAGCTGCCGTTGCAGCCGTTTCAGTTCGGCGCATTTGAAGGCAAGAGAAGGGTCGCCTCGTTCGGTTTCCGCTACGATTACGAGCAGAGGAAGCTGCGGGAAGCTGACTCGATCCCCGCCTGGCTTACATCGATCATCGCTGGCGTGGAGCATTTTGGTGAATTGTCACCCGGAAACGTCCGCCAGATCCTTTGCACCGAATACGATGTCGGCGTCGGCATCGGGTGGCACCGGGACAAGCCGCATTTCGACCAAGTGTTCGGGCTCTCGCTGGGGGCTTCTTGCAGGTTTCGTTTTCGCCGTGCCGTCGGCGACAAGTGGGAGCGTTTTGCGCTGATCGCTGAACCGCGTTCGCTCTACTTGATGAGCGGCGAATCGCGCCACGTGTGGGAGCACAGCATTCCCGCCGTTGAGCAGCGCCGATACTCGATCACGTTCAGAACAATGAAAGCCGAGGAGCGTTGAACCCGGGACCCGCTCGATTGCCCCTTCCCGGTTGGCGATCGGCAAACCGGAAGTTGGTTACAGCATGACCGCCTGTGCTAGTAAGCGTTGACCAACACGAGTTGTATGAAAAAAATGCGGTCACGGGTCTCTCTCTTCGAAGCTGCGACACAATCGGTGCGTGCTCTTATCCTTGTACTGGTGGGTTTCGCGGCGAGCCCCGGCTGGGCTGCCGGCGCGATCGTCAGGGATGCCGGTACCCTCCAGCTTGCCGACGTGACGTACCGGCTCGACGGCATCGATGCGCCGGAGTTGGACCAGATCTGCATCGACGATCACGCGGACAGCTGGGCTTGCGGCGTTGAAGCCCGCGATCAACTGGCCAAGTTGATTGGTGACCGCCAGGTGCGCTGCGAGGATTTGGGCCAGGGGGCCGCCACCAAGAAGCGGCCTATCGGGATTTGCACCGTCGAGGGCGAAAGCGCGAGTTTGAACCAGTTGCTTGTCCGCGGGGGTTTTGCCTTGAATTTCGAACCCTACGCGAGGGGACGATTCAAGGAGGACGAGGCCGGCGCGAAGGACGCTCGCCGGGGGCTTTGGAAAGGCTGCTTTGTCGCCCCGCATGAATTCCGCCGTGGGCGAAAGGACGGCGCCTTGCTGGGCTCTTCGTGCAGGGCTGACAAGGATCGCGAGATCCGCGCGGTGCTGTTTCCGGACGAGCCGGCGATGCCGCCGGGGTGTAGCATCAAGGCTAAGTTTGCCGCCCGCGCCCGCTTCACCGGAAATGTCGGCGTCTATCACCTGCAGGGGTGCCGCAGTTATCCCGCGCTGACAACACCGGATCGCTGGTTCTGCTCCGAGGACGATGCCCAGGCCGCCGGGTTCCGAAGGGCCTATAATTGCCGGGGGCGGACATAAAATCCCGTCGTGTTGAGCGCCAGGCATCGCCCGCGCCTTTCCGAATTCTTGCTCTGCCGCCTTCCAGCCCCTAGCATGTCGTGAAACTGTCAAACGGGGCCGACGATGAAGCACGATGCGAGCTTTGGCGTACTGACGGGCAACAACATCGCTGCGCGACCGCTGAAGGCCGGGAGCGTCATTTTTCGGGAGGACGAAGAGGCTCACGAGCTTTTCGTCATCAAGAGCGGCCAGGTCCGAATTCAGATCGGCAACAGGACGATCACCGAGCTTTCTGCGGACGACATTTTTGGAGAGATGGCGCTGATCGACAACGAACCGCGTAGCGCGACTGCGGTCGCGGTGACCGACGTCGAGCTTGTCGCGGTGTCTGAACAGCAATTCCTGTTTCTGGTAAGTCAGACCCCCTATTTCGCCCTGAAGGTCATGCGAGTGCTCGCGCAGCGGCTCAGAGCGACGAACAAGACCTTCGGGTGAACTTCCTGTGCGGCAGATGCGCCACTGCGGACCTGCTCTAAAAGGCAGGCCAGAAGCGCCGTAACAAATCTGTCATACAGCAAAACTAAACAGTGGCGACGGCCGATCGGCCGGGAAATCTACGACTCTGGAGAGATGTAAATGCGCCGCTCGCTCGTGCTGCTGGCCGCTGGCCTCACATTCCTGTCCGGAGGCGCGGCGCTCGCGCAGAACGCTACGCCCCACAATCTGATCCTGTTCGTACCCGACGGATTGCGCGCGCTGAAAGTCACCCCCGAAACCGCCCCCGCAATGGCGGCAGTCCGCGACAAGGGCGTCAATTTCAAGAATCCGCACTCGCTGTTCCCGACCTTCACCACTGCCAATGCCTCCGCGATGGCGACCGGTCACTTCCTCGGCGATACCGGCGATTTTAGCAACACGATCTTTACCGGTTATACGGTCAAGCCCGCCGGCGACACCGTGGTCCCCTTCATCGAGAACGATGCGGTGATCGGCGATATCGACGAGCATTTCGGCGGCAATTATCTGAACGAGGATACGGTCCTGAAGCTGGCGCGCGCGCAAGGCTATAGCACCGCCGCGATCGGCAAGGTCGGCCCAACGCTGATTTTCGACCATACCGACCACGCCGACCGCCCCGGGCTGCATTCGATCGTGATCGACGATTCAACCGGCGCCAAGAACGGCGTGCCGCTTTCCGAGGAAATAACGGCCGCGCTGACCAAGGCAAATCTTCCGCTTGCTGCGCCTTCGCGCGGCGACAACGGCAAGGCCGGCGACGCCAAGACGCCGGGAACGCTAGTGGCAAACACGACGCAGCAGGCCTATTTCGCCGATGTCGCCAGCAAGGTCGTGCTGCCGATGTTCAAGGACCGCAAAAAGCCGTTCGTGCTGGTGTTCTGGTCGCGCGATCCCGACGGCACCCAGCATAACCAGGGCGACAGCCTCAACACTCTGACGCCCGGCATCAACGGTCCGTCGTCACTCGCCGCCATCAAGAATGCCGACGACAATCTGGCGCAGCTGCGCAAGGCGCTCGACGAGCTCGGTCTCTCCGCCACCACCGACGTCATTGTCGCGGCCGATCACGGCTTCTCGACAATTTCGAAGGAGAGCAAGACCAGCCCCGCGGCGAAGGCGAGCTACGGGGATACGCCGAAGGATTTCCTTCCGATGGGCTTTGTTGCCATCGATCTTGCGATAGCGCTTAACCTGCCGCTATTCGATCCGAACGACAATAATGCGCGCATCGTCGACGATGCTGGCGAATGCAATTTGTATGCGGCCGGGATGGGAAAAGACGCCGGGGATACGGGCAAAACATGCCATCCGAAAGCCGGAAACGGTGTGCTCGGACAGGACCCCGCAAAACCCGATCTGGTGGTCGCCACCAACGGCGGATCGGATCTGATCTATTTGCCGAAAAAGGACAAGAAGCTGGCGGCGCGCGTGATCAAGGCGTTGCTCGACCAGGACTATGTCAGCGGACTTTTTGTCGAGGATAGCCTCGGGCGCTTCCCGGGCACGCTGCCGATGTCGCAGATCGCGCTGAAGGGCAAGGCGGTGACGCCGAACCCGTCGATCGTGGTCAATTTCCGTTCCTATACGACCGGATGCGACGAGCCGACGCTTTGTTCGGTCGAGATCGCCGATACGGTGCTGCGGCAGGGCCAGGGCATGCATGGCAGTTTTGGGCGCGGTGACACCATGAATTTCATGGCTGCGATCGGACCGGATTTTAAAGCCGGCTATTTGGATCCATTGCCGGTCAGCAATGCCGATGTCGGCATGACCATCGTCCAGCTGTTGGGTCTGCGCGCAACAGAAGAAGGCGGACTGATCGGCCGGGTGATGTCGGAAGCCTTGCCCAACGGGATCATCCCCAAGGCGGCTGATGGAAAGATCGTCTCCAAGCCGGCGTCGAACGGGCTGCAGACGGTCGTAAAGTATCAGCGCGTATTGTCGCAGCGCTATTTCGACGTGGCGGGATTTCCAGGCCGGACCGTCGGGCTCGACGCGGAAGCCGCCAAACAAAAAACGGCGGGGAAATAACCCCGCCGTCGCGATAGCAGGCCCGGCCGCGCGGGCTCGATCTACATCCCGATGTCGAACACGTTCGGCAGCTGCGCCAGCGGTAGCGTCGCTGCGCCAATAATGGTGGCGACCAGCGTCATCAGGGTGCGGTTGCTGCGGCGCTTGCCGCGCATCTGGTTTGCGATCCATTCCAGCACTTCGGTGTCGACGCCAACGGCTTGCGTCGGCGCCCAGCTCTCGATGGCGATTTCCGGCGACAGCGCCACGGTGCGCGGCGGCACCGGCAGGCCGGAGGCGGAAGCGGCATGGTGCACGACCGCCTTGGCCAGCAGATCATCGAAACGTCCGTCGTCGCTGCGCTCAGCGGCGGCATCGTTGATCTCAAACAGCGCTTCGGCTTCCGCCCGGCTGACCGGCTGATGTTCGACCGCGGTCGCGGTCAGGATCCGCGCGCACCAGGCGGCGTCATCGGCGTCCAGCGCGCGGGAGAAATGAACACGGCCTTTGGTGGTCGGGCCTTCGCCGGTGATCACGCCATCGCGTACAATGGTCAGTGCAAGTGCGGCCGTGTCGCGGCAGGCAATCTTGGAGGGTTCGAGCGCGCCGACCGGTGCGGCGGACTTAGGCATAGGGGCAGACATTGCTACTACTTCTTCTCAGTTTCTTGGCCTCGGCCAGCATGTCCATGCGGGCGTAAACGAGTGGTTAACGATTCGAAACTCGCATCGCGAGATTTTTAGATGGTTGCTCTTTAGTCGCTGTGACGGCTGTCACGGTTCGGGGGTATCACAATCGAGCCGGGGTGATGGGGTCCATAAACGGCAATATCGGGGCGATTGGAACTTTTGCGGCGGTTGTGGTCTTTTCGCCGCAGGGGCGCGAACCGAAAAAAGATGCTAGGAGTTCCCCGGTCCGGAGAAGGATTTCACCTTTTGTCGGCCCCCGTTCCGGTCGCCGGCCCCTCCTCCTATACTGACAAAATTCTCCTGCAACTTGAATGACATGAGGTCGTAACATGGCTCTCCAGATAGGCGCTGTCGCCCCGGATTTCGAAACGGAAACCACCGAGGGCAAGATCAAATTCCATGACTGGATCGGCAACAGCTGGGCGCTTCTGTTCTCGCACCCGAAGGATTTCACGCCGGTCTGCACCACCGAACTTGGCGCGCTGGCTAAACTCAAGCCGGAATTCGACAAACGTGGCGTCAAGCTGATGGGGCTCAGCGTCGACCCCGTCGACAAGCACGCAAAATGGTCCGAGGACATCAGGGAAACCCAAGGTGCTGCGCCGAACTATCCGATGATCGGCGATATCGATTTCAAGGTATCGAAGTTGTACGACATGCTGCCGGCCTCGACCTCCGGCGACCCCGCGACGCGTACGGCTGCCGACAACCAGACCGTCCGCAACGTCTTCGTCATCGGGCCCGACAAAAAGATAAAGCTGGTGATGGTTTACCCGATGACCACGGGACGTAATTTCCAGGAGATCCTGCGCTCGATCGATTCGCTGCAGATGACCGCCAAGCATCGCGTCGCCACCCCTGCCGACTGGAAACAGGGCGAGGACGTCATCATCGCGGGTTCCGTCAGCGACGACGAGGCCAAGACGATCTATCCGCAGGGCTGGAAATCACCGAAGCCCTACATCCGAATCGTGCCACAGCCGAAGTAGCTTTAGGCCTTCGGCGTCAGCCAGTCGGCGATCGCGAGCCCCGCGGTCGCCGACACTGCGGTCATCAACGACCCCCAACCCACATCGACCGCCGCCACCCTCCAGGTCCAGTGCTTCAGGATCGACAGCGACGTCAGCTCGAAGGTCGCATAGCAGAACAGTCCGAACAGCGCGCCGTAGAGTAGCCCCGACTGGAAGGTCGCCTCTCGCCCCCCGCTGACGAAGACCAGGATGCCGACCACGTAAAGCAGATAGAACAGGACCGCGGGGAGAGGCCTGATCTCGCCCAGCATGTCGCCGACTTCCGAGGTGAAAAAACCCTTGGCGACGAGGCCGAGAAAGACAAGATCGACCGGGACCATCACGATCAGCGTCGCCAGATAGAGACCGATATACCGGTTCACGACTGCCCCTCCCGCACGCGTCGCGCATACAACCCTGATACGGATCGGACCGCGCGTGGTTTCCAGGCCTTGCGCACAGCAACTCTTTAACACGCGTTCGAATTCCGCTATCGTGATCGCTTCGACTAACCCTGGGGGACGATATGGACGACGAGAAACCTGTTCTGGAACCGATGACCGACGCGACCAGCTTGGTCGAGGCTCCGAAAGAAGTAGCCAAGCCGGCGGTCAAGAAGGCAAAGAAGGCGGTCAAGAAGGCCGCGAAGAAGGCGATGCCGAAGGAAGCCAAGAAGGCCAAAAAGGCCGCCAAGAAATCTTCGGCGAAGAAGTCGGCCAAGAAGGCCGTGAAGAAGGCCGTGAAGAAAGCCGCCAAGAAAGCAGTCAAGAAGGCCGTCAAGAAGAAGAAAAAGAAAGCCAAGAAGTCGAAGCGCTGAGCGCTTGCCTCCCTGGCACTCTCCCTTGCACCAAGCCTCCGGACCAGTGCCGGAGGCTTTTGCTTGTGGGCACCCGCTCGTCGCACTTAACTGCGCCGGTTGACCAGAAACACCGCGGCCGCGCAGGCTACCATGCCTAAAATCGCGACCGTATCGAGCCGTTCGCCGAACAGCCCATAGGCCATCACCGAGGTCACCGCCGGCACCAGATAGAACAGGCTCGCCACCGACGTAGCCGCCGAGTGCCGGATCAGCCAGTACAACAGCCCGATCGATCCGATCGACAGCACCACCGCGAGCCAGGCCAGCGCCAGCAGGAACTCGCCGGTCCAGCGCACCACGTTGGTCTCGAACAGTGCTGCCGCCGCGGCATAGAGGACCGTGACGGTGATGTACTGCACGAGATTGCCGGCGCGCCAGTCGATCTTGCCGCAATAGCGCCGTTGGTAGAGCGTCCCCAAGGTGATGCTGACCAGCGATACGCCCGAGGCCAGCCAGCCCCAGCCCGCCTCCCCGCTCATCGGGCGGTTATGCAGGATCAGCACCACGCCGCCCAGCCCGAGTAGTAGCCCGCCCCATTGCAGCGGCGTCACCCGCTCGCCGAGCCAGCGGTTGGCCAGCGTCGAGGTCAGGATCGGCTGCAGCCCCGGTATCAGCGCCGACAGCCCGGCGGGGATCGAATGGGAGATCGCGATCGCGGTCCCGCCCAAATAGATGCCATGGACGAGAATGCCGGCAACGGCGCTGTGCGCCATACCGCTTGCGTCAGGCCATCGCGGCCGGGCGATCGCGACGATGATCGCCATCAGCCCCACCACCACGGCCATGCGGATGGCGAGATAGGTCAGCGGCTCGGCATCGCGCAGCACGTATTTGGTGGCGATAAAGCCGGTACTCCAGAGCACGACAAAGATCGCCGGCGCCGCGCGCGCGGCAAGATTTTGGAAGTTATTATTCATTGCGGCCTTGAGTGCCCGATCATGTGGCAGGCGACAACGCCAATTTGCGCAGGTCCGCTCGCGCGCCACCACATAAGGACCATCGAGAGATTCACATTTCAAACAGCGGTGTTCAGGGACACGCCTTCGCGATCTCGCCGCGTGTTTTGAAATTGAGTTTGTCATAGAAGGTCGCATTGGTCGCAGGCGAAGGATCCACGACGAGGAGCGTATAGCCATCAGGCGCGGCCTTTACGACAGCCTCGGTGGCGACATTGGTGTTAGCTCCAGGCCGGTTCTCAATAATGAACGGCTGACCGAGGTCCTCCGAAAGCCATTGACCTAAGAGGCGCGCGAGTATGTCAGTTCCACCAGCCGGCGCGAACGGAACGATAATTCTCACTGGGTGAGTCGGAAAGCTTTGCGCCCGCGCCCCCAACGGCCACGATGCGACCGCACCTGCGAGACCGATAAATTGCCGCCGCCTCATGTAGCGCCAACCAGGCGTCCCGATGACGAAAATTTGCCCCACGCGCAAGCGAAGGCGGCATTCGTTGAGCGCTGCGCCTCGGTTGCGATCTTGCCGATCATGCTGGCGACGAACTTGGGTTGTTCGCCAAGCCAGTTATATGTTAACATCTTCTTGGGGGAGATCGGGTAATTTGTCGTAACAATCCGGACTCTCGCGTGGGGTCATTCTGGAGAAATTTCGATGAAGACGTCTTTTCTGGGAGCGGTCGGTCTCATCGCATTGGGCTTGGTTGCTCCCGCCTCGGCCGCTGATCTCGGGGCCCCTCCTTACACCAAGGCGCCGCCCCCGATGATGGTTGCGATCTATGATTGGAGCGGCTTCTACATCGGCGCCAATGGCGGCTGGGGATCGAGCCGCAAATGTTGGAACGCTGGAACCTTTGGTCCTTTTTTCATCGGTGATGAAGGTTGCCATGATGCGACCGGCGGCGTCGCCGGTGGCCAGATTGGTTATCGCTGGCAAAGCAGCGCATGGGTCTTCGGGCTTGAAGCGCAGGGCGATTGGGCGGACCTTCGCGGCTCCCAAGTAAACAACGCGATATTCCTGCTCACTCCCGGAGACGTAACAAACCGTTCCAAGATCGACGCTTTCGGTCTATTCACGGGGCAAGTTGGTTATGCCTGGAGCAATATCCTCTTTTACGTCAAGGGCGGAGGCGCTGTAACGCGCGATGTTTACGAAGCTATCACCACCATCGGCGGTAACGTAGGTGCCAGAGCGACCGAAAGCCGGTGGGGTGGAACGGTCGGCGCCGGACTTGAGTTTGGCTTTGCGCCGAATTGGTCTCTCGGCGTCGAATACGATCACATGTTCATGGGCGACAGAACCATTGGGTTTTCCTCTACCGGTATTGTCCCGCTTGTTGGGCCCGCAGGCACCGCGGTGGGTACCGACAGAATCCATCAGGACGTCGATCTGATCACGGCGCGTGTCAACTACCGTTGGGGTAGTCCGGTTGTCGCGAAGTACTGACGTCGCCCAGAGGTTCAGGCTGACGAGGTTGGCCCTGGCTGCCAGTAAAAGCTATCGAACGCGAATTGCGA
>DATBYN010000173.1:0-4057 GCA_036513695.1 Bradyrhizobium sp.
TGGGAGCTGAAGCCGGACATGGGCTATGGCTACGACAAGGACGGCAAGACGTTCTCCTACAAGATGGGCACCAACAATGCCGGCCTGCTCTTGAAGGGCGCCAAGAAGGTGCCCAGGGGCACGTTGTTCTTCATCGGCCAGAACGGACAGCTCTATATGCGCACCGGCCCCTATCTCGAGGGCGACGGCAAGTTCATGTTCGGGTCGAATTGAGGGGCGAACTCTCTCGTCGTCCCGGCGAACGCCGGGACCCATAACCACAGCCAGTCGTTGCTGCGCTAGGTGGTCGTTCCAGCTCTTCAAAACAACAACCGCCTGTGGTTATGGATCCCGGCTCAAGGCCGGGACGACGACTCAGAACGCCGCCGCGAGCTCCTTGGCGCCCGGCAGATTGCTCATCGAGTCCATCCGGCTGTCGGTCACTGCCAACAGCTTCGCGACCGTGTTGTGGTGGATCGCGACCGGGTTGCGCTCGTAGCCGCCGCGCTGGAAGAAGTTCGAGGTCGGCACCTGCTCGCGCATGGCTAGCGGCATCGTCACCATATCGAGCCCGGTGCCATCTCCGGTCAGGTTCATCATCTCGAGTTCAGCGGCGGTGAGCGGGCGGTTATATCCCTTGGCGCGCGCGAAGATCACCGAGGTCAGGAGCTTGTGGGTCTGCAGCATCGGCCCGACGTCGATGTCGAGCACCATGGCGTGCAGCGCCCAGCCCTGCGGCGTGTCGCCGATCTTTTCGTGCTGCGCCCACTCGTCCGGCACCGAGTGCGCCAGCGCCACCATCTTTTTCAGCACCGCGATCTTGCGCTCCATGGTCGCGCGCGCCGGGCCTGACAAACCTGCCGCTCTCTCGTTCAGCACTTTTATGAATTCGGGACCCTGCTCCGCGAGCAGCTCGACGGTGTTGGTGGTCAAAAGCTGGTTGTAGCCGATCGCGGTTGAGATCGCGCGCGATCCATGAAAGCCCGACTGCGAGGCGTGCGTGCCGTTGCCGCCGGTCTCAAACGCGTAGACCCGCACCGCCTGCTCGCGCGTCAATCCCGCGGCCGACGCAAAGCGGGCATAAGCCTGCTTGAATTCCATTTCGTTGCCGGGCCGCTGCGGCGCCCACTGAAAATAGTCGGCAGCGGCTTTCACGAGATCGGCGACAACAGGGATGTGTTTGCGCTCATGCGGCTCGCGCGGCTCCTCGGCTTCGGGCTGCGGGTTCACCGGCCGCTTCGGCCCGGTATAGACCGGCGGCTGGGTCAGCACGTAATCATCGAGCGCGATGGCCTGGTGCTCGCGCCGCTTGGCGTTGCGGCCGCGGCGTTTTTCGGAGATCGAACTCCAATAGGCGCCGGCCTCCTCTTCGAACGCCGCGCGCGCGGCGAGATATTCCTTCAGCTTGTGGCGATATTCCGCGATCGCCTGCGGCGACGCCACCTGCGCCATCGCCTCAGTGGTGGCCGCAGGCAGCGCCGCGGTATCCGTGGCCAACGCCTGTGGCGCGGTCGCAAGCATCGCGAGCGCGAAACAGGGAAGATAGCGAATCGCATGGGGGCGCATGAGATCGTTGTAGCAAGTAAGCCACGCAAGTCAGCCCCGAAACGTTACGGGATGGGGCGCCTACTTCCAGGCGAACACCGGCTGTTCCAGCTCAGTGACGCGGGTATCGCGCCCGGCGAGCACTTCGCGGAACTGGTAGATCAAGGCCGCGGTCGGCGCGTGGATGAGCCGGCCTGCGTGATGAAACCGGATCACCCGCCGCGTGCTTTCGGGAATGGCGACGAAGTCGAAGGCATCAGGTCGTTCGATCTGATCGAGCGCGATGCGATGCACCGAGGCGACTTCGGCGGGGTTGGGCGAGATCGCGGCCTTGGCGCCGGCCCACACCACGACAGGCGTGATGAGATAGCCGGAGCGGGTCGGATACTCATCGAGCAGGCCGAGGACATCGGCAGGCGTAAGTGCAAGGCCGAGCTCTTCGGCAAGCTCACGCAAGCCCGCCTCGATTTGGGTCTCGCCGGCGTCGCAGCGCCCGCCCGGCAGCGCCCATTGGCCGCGATGGGCGCGCAGGCCCGCCGCGCGCAAGGTCAGCAGCAGCGCCGTGCCGCCCGCGCCGTCATCGGCCTCGACCAGCGCGATCGCGACCGCCGCCCGCTTCAGCCCCAGTGCCGGCTCGCTTGCCGGCAGGCGCGTAAACGCCGCGCAGCGCGCCAAGATATTCCGCCGTGTGGCATCATCGAAGGGCCAACCCATCCCGCTTGACTACACCACGTGCGCGTTTGATGAAATGAATGATAGGTCGTCCCTGCGAAAGCAGGGACCCATACGCCGCGGCCTTGCTTGAGGCGCGATAATAACCGGCTTTGCCACTCACAAGCGCCGGTGGTTATGGGTCCCTGCTTTCGCAGGGACGACGATGGAGGGTGTCATTTCTGCGCAATCGAAAGAAGATAAAATGACCGACAGGGCCGCGGAGAAACAACTCAAAGCCTCCGGCTGGAGCATCGCCGAGACAACCGGATTCTTGAGCTTGGTCGGGCCTTTGTGGCAGCGCCTCGTCGATGGCGAGCCTGAATTTGCGATTATCACCGAGGACAAGCATCACAACCGCCGTGGCCTGGTGCAGGGCGGCCTGTTGATGACGTTCGCCGACCGCAGCTGTGGCATGACGGCGCGCTACGTCTCGGGAAGGCCAACCTTGGCGACGGTGCAGATGGACACCCATTTCGTCGAAGCCGGCAAGATCGGCGAGATTTTGGTCTCAAAGCCGCGCGTGGTGCGCTCGACCCGCAGTCTCATTTTCGTGAGCACAGAGGTGACCGTCGACAAGCGCTGTATCGCGATGGCCAATGGCGTGTTTAAGATATTGAAGAACGAGTGAGGGAATGACGACCCCCGCGGAGGAGCCCACCCGATGCAATATCGCAACCTCGGCCGCAGCGGCCTGAAAATTTCGCCGATTTGCCTGGGCACCATGATGTTCGGCGGGCCGACCGATGAGGCGACCTCGACGCGGATCATCGCCAAGGCGCGCGAGGCCGGCGTCAATTTTATTGACACCGCGGATGCCTATAATGGCGGCAATTCCGAGCAGGTGGTCGGCCGTGCGATTTCCAACAGCCGACGCAACTGGGTGCTGGCGACGAAACTCGCCAACCAAATGGGCGAGGACCCGAACCGCGGCGGGCTGTCGCGCCGCTGGGTGCTGCAGGCCGCGGATGAAAGCCTGAAACGGCTCGGCACCGACACCATCGACATCTATTATCTGCACAAGGAAGACCATTCGACGCCGCTTCACGAGACCGTGCGCGCGATGGGCGAACTGATCCGAGAGGGCAAGGTGCGCTATTTCGGCGTCTCGAATTACCGCGCCTGGCGCGTCGCCGAGATCTGCAACATCTGCGATGACCTAGGCATCGACCGCCCGGTGGTCAGCCAGCCCTATTACAACGCCATGAACCGCATGCCCGAGGTCGAGCATTTTCCGGCCTGCAATTTTTACGGCCTCGGCATCGTGCCCTATAGCCCCTTGGCGCGCGGCGTGCTGACCGGCAAATACCGCCCCGATGCCGCGCCCGACAAGGACACGAGGGCCGGCCGCAACGACACCCGCATGATGCAAACCGAGTGGCGCCCGGAATCCCTAAAACTGGCGCAAGAGATCAAACAGCACGCGGAAGCAAAAGGCATCACCGCCGGACAATTCGCAGTGTCCTGGGTCTTGAACTCCGCCTTCGTGTCAGGCGTGATCGCCGGCCCCCGCACCGAAGAACAATGGGACGATTACATCCGCGCGCTCGACTATCGCTTCACCGCCGAGGACGAAGCGCTGGTGGACCGGCTGGTGGCCAGCGGCCATCCGTCGACGCCGGGGTTCAATGATCCGGCGTATCCGATTGAGGGGCGGCGGGCGCGGACGGTGGGGTGAATGCAGCGACGGGAGGATATCACTCACGTTGCCGCGCTTCGAGATCGCGTTGCACGTCCGCCAGCGCCAGCGGTTCGACCAACAGACCTTGTCGTTCGTAGCGACGACGGCTTCGGCTGAAGCGCACGACAACAGCCCACCTTG
>DATBYN010000174.1:0-8320 GCA_036513695.1 Bradyrhizobium sp.
GCTGTCCCATTTTCAGCAAGACTTTTGCTCCACTGTGAGATGTCTCACAGTCGCTGCATTGGCGGAAATGTAGAAAAGCTGGCATCATCGGCTGAATTTTTTGCGATGGAGGTGTCGCCATGCGCCGTTCCGTATTTCGCGATTTGTTGCTTGCGTCCACATTGTTGCTCTCTCCCCTCATCTCAGCCACTCACGCCGCCGCCGCGGAAAACCGCCTGGCGCTCGTCATCGGCCAGTCGGCCTACCGCGCGGTGCCGGCGCTGCCCAATGCCGAGAACGACGGCAAGCGAATGGCGGAGTTGCTCGCAAGCTCCGGCTTCCAGGTCACCGCGGCGCCCGATCTGTCGCAGACCGACATGCGTCAGGCCATCAGCGATTTCGCCGCCAAGGTCCAGGCGAGCGGACCCGACACCATCGCGGCGGTGTTCTATGCCGGCCATGGGCTGCAGATCGACGGCGAGAATTATCTGGTGCCGGTCGATGTCGATCCGAAACGCGAAGCCGACATTCCGCTGCAGGCGGTGCGGCTCAACGATCTCATGAACACGCTGGGCGCGTTGCCGACGAGGATGCGCATCTACTTGCTCGACGCCTGCCGCAACAACCCGTTCCCGGCACTCAATGGGACCGTCGGCCACGGGCTCGCGATCGTCGATACCAAGGCCGGCGCACCCGGCTCGTTCATTTCCTATTCGACATCGCCGGGCGCGGAGGCGGAGGACGGCAACGGCGCCGACAGCCCGTACACCACGGCGCTGCTCTCGGTCGCGAAGGAGCCGAATTTGCCGATCGAGGAAGCCATGAAGCGGGTCCGCGTCGAGGTCAGCCAGGCGACCGAGGGACGGCAGATTCCCTGGGAGAGTTCATCGCTGCTGACCAAGTTCAGTTTTATTGATAGCGGCGCAGGTCAGGGTGCCGCGACGCCGAAGCCGCCGGCGGCGCCGGCGAAAACCGCGGATGACTGGAAAAGGGATCTGAAAGGCAAGGAGCCGAAAGCCGCCTACGAGCTCGTGATCGCGGACAACTCGGTCGTGGCCTATGACGCCTTCACCGTGCTGTTCGCCCAGTCGACCTACACCCCGCGCGTGCGTTCGCTGCTCGAACGCCGGCGCATGATGGAGGCATGGGAAAATGCCGTGGCCGTCAATACGGCGGCATCGTTCGAGACGTTCCTGGCGAGCTATGGCTATAGCGATCTGGCTGGCACCGCGCGCAAGATGGAAGAGCGCGTCCGCAACCGCTCGCTCGCGGCCAACGCTTCGCTGCTGCAGCCGACCAATGTTGCGCTGGGGCCGACCTGTCCGTGCAACATCACGCCGGCGCCGACCCTGAAGAAGAAGGTGGACAAGGAAGACACGCCGCCGCCCACCAGGAAGGTCGAGCCGACGCCAATCAAGCGGGTGGTCGTCGAGACGCCTCCGAAAAAGCGTAAACTGCCGCCCGGCGAGACCGTCGTCGAGCACCATTCGCCCGGTCCGCCGCCGTCGGAATCAGTTCCCCCAGGCGTCGTCATGGAAGGCGTCGGGATCGGCCTTGGTATCGGTCTTGGTATGGGAGGCGGCATGGGCGGCGGACACATGGGCGGGGGTGGCATGGGCGGCGGTGGCATGGGCGGGGGTGGCGTGCACCCTGGCACCAGGTACTAACCGCGCCCGACGTCAAGCTGCGATTTGTTGTGGCGAGCCCGGAGCAACACTCCGGGCTCGCTGCGTTTTTTTGCGAGATCGGATCGATCGTGCTTCCGCGTGGAGGCGGATTGCCTTGCCGGCGATGGTTGTCGGTCGAACCGATGGAACTAGCGCGGCCATTCTCCACCGCCTGAACTTTTCTCGGGAATGTCCCGGGCCGCGCGGGGTTTGTGGCTGTAGCTGGAGGGTTCGCGCAGCTACGCAGGAGGCACGCATGATCAAGTCGGTGATCAAGTTGGTGACGCTGGCAACCTTTTTGATGGCGCTGATCGCGGCCCCATCGGTAATTCCGGCGTTTGCCGCAGGAGGCGGCGGAGGCGGGGGCGGCGGCGGAGATTATGGTCCTATTTATGGTTCTTCTCCGCCGGCGTCGGACACCAGGGCTACCCGCACCACCCACAGGCACAAGAAGAAGCCCGACAAACAGTCCAGCTTCGACGATCCCGCTTTTGCCAAGGCTTACCGCGCGGCCTATTCGACGATCTACGACCGCAACGATTACGCCGCCGCGATCGAGCAGCTAAAGGCGCTCGGCCACGACGATCATCCGAACGTGGCCAACCTGATCGGCTATTCCTATCGCAAGCTCGGCGACTACAAGCTCTCGCAAATCTGGTACGAGCGCGCATTGAAAGCCGATCCGAACCATGTGCTGACCTGGAACTATTACGGTCTGTGGCAGATCGAACAGGGCAACCGCGATCAGGCCGAGTATCATCTCCAGCGGATCGCCTCGATTTGCGGGACCGATTGCGAGGAGTACCGGTCGCTGGCCGCGGCGCTCGAAAAGCCGCCCGGCACTGGCCTGGTTTATTAGCGCTGCGATGCAACCCCCGGGGCGCTTCCCTTGCGGGAGCGCCCGCGCTTAGGCCGCATCCTGGTGCGCGCGATAAGATTGCGGCTGGCCTTCAAGTGCATCGATCGGCACCGGCCGGCCGAGCAGATAGCCTTGGGCGAAGTTCACCCCCAGCGTTCGCAGCCGCTCGAATTGTTCGCGGGTTTCGACGCCTTCGGCATTGACCGACATGTCCAGACCGCGCGCCAGCGTCACGATCGAGGAAATGATCGCCGAACTGTTGGGCAGTTTTGTCAGATTGGCGATGAACGACTTATCGATCTTGATCTTGTCGAACGGGAACGCCGTCAGGCAGCGCAGCGATGAATATCCGGTGCCGAAGTCGTCAAGCGCCAGCGAAACCCCGATACCCCTGAGCTTCTCCATGAAGGCATGATTTTCGGCCGCGCGTTCCAATAGCACGGATTCAGTCAGCTCGAGTTCCAGCCGCTCCGGCGGCAAACCGGAATCGCGCAGCGCGGCCTCGATGACATCGAAAAGGTCGGCCTGCTTGAACTGGACCGGCGACAGGTTCACGGCGACCTTGAGGTCTGCCGGCAGCCATGTCGCGTCGTCGCAGGCCTGCCTGAGCACCCATTCACCGAGCGGAACGATTAATCCGGTTTCCTCGGCGAGCGGAATGAACTGGTCCGGCGGGATCAGCCCTCGCTCCGGGTGACGCCAGCGCACCAGCGCTTCCAGTCCCCGCCGCTGGCCGGTCTGGACGTCGAAGAACGGTTGATAATGCACCTCGAACTCGCAGCGGGCGATGGCGTCGCGCAAGTCGCTTTCCAGCGTGTTGCGGGCTTCCAGTTCCGCCGACATCGCTTCGTCGTACAGGGTGAAGCAGTTCCGGCCCGCCGATTTGGATCGGTACAGCGCGAGGTCGGCCTTTTTCAGAAGCTGCTCGCGGTCGCTGCCATGTTCCGGCGCCATCGCGATCCCGATACTGGTACCGATCTCCACCTGGTGGCCCGGCAGCAGGAAAGGCTCGGCGATCAGTTTCGATATCCGCGTCGCCAGATCGATCGAACCGCTCTTTTGATCCTCGCACTCTGCCTGGATGATTGCGAATTCGTCGCCCCCCAGCCGCGCCAGCACGTCGTCCTCGCGCAGCGCCAGTTTGAGACGAACCGCCACCTGGCGCAGCAGCGCATCGCCGGCGGCATGACCAAGCGAGTCGTTGACGTTCTTGAAGCGATCGAGATCGATCATGAGGATCGAAAACGCGCCACTTCGTCCCCGCTCGTCCCAATCGATCGCCTCCAGCTGTTCCAGAAAATATGCCCGGTTCGGCAGCCCGGTCAGAATGTCGGTCTGCGCCAGCTCCAGCACCCGCCGGTTCGCCAGCGCGAGCTGGCGCGAGTTGCGGCTGGCAAGACCGAGATAGACGGCCAGGAACGAGGTGATGACGATTCCGGCCGCGAGCACGGTCAGGGCGCGATCGTGACGTGTCATCAGCCGGCCGTTGACGGCGGGAGTGGCGCGCACCTGCCAGCTGGCGTCGCCGATCCTGAGGGGGCCCGACCAGTGCGGTCCGGTGGCGAAGGCGGGCGTCGAGCGCAGGTTCGGGAGCGCGGATGAGAAATCGGGAACGGACCGATTTTCCTCTTTCGCGCCGCGTACCGTATCGCTCGGATAGACATTGATGTTGACGGCGCGGCTCGCCGCCGCCGTCTCCCGAATCGACCGCAGCAATAGCGGCAGATCGAATATCCCGTAGACAAAGCCGGACAGATTGCGGCGCCGGTCGGCGACCGTGGTGCGCGAGGTCCCCTTGACGTAAACCGGCACGCAAACCAGCACTCCGAGGGGCCGCAGTTGGCCATTGGCTTCGCGAACTCTGCTGCGCAGCACCGCGATCTCATCGTTGTCCCGCGCGCGCTCCAGCGTGGCCCGCCGCGCCGGGTCGGTCCACAGGTCCCGTCCGTAAACAACAGAGGTTTTCGGTTCGGTGGAAAAGAAGATCGGGAAATATTCATCGCTCTCGGGAGCAGGCACCGTGCTGCCATCCGTAACGAATAATTTGATCTGGTAGCCGGAAATTCCATCGCTGATCGCGGCAGCCTCGTATTCAGCGCGCTCCTTCCGCTTGATCCTCGGCACCCAGGCGACGCGCAGCAAGCCAGGATGGTTCTCGAACAGCCGGCCGCTGAATGTCTCGAACTCGCTGCGGGTGATTTCCTCGTTGGCGGATTCGAACAGGGTGCGAAGCGTGGTCAGCCGGCTGATATATTCGTTCATGCCGTTCTGCATGACGATCGCCTGGGTCTCGGCGACGCCCTCAAATTCAACTTTGGTGGTGCGCGCTTCCCACTGTCCGACCGCGTAGGCTCCGGCAAGAGACAACAGAAGGCCAATGCCCGCTGCAACCAGCACGGGACGGTAAAGCCCCGGCCGCGACGCAGGGAGACGCCGCCGCTCGATCATGTCTGGCTGGCGCCTGTTGCCCGGATCTCGATCGCCCATCTTGGTCTTTCGCTCGACTGGCACGATGGCCGCCGAACTCTTGCCCCGTTATTAACGAATGATCGAACATTGAATTGGGTTAAAAACTCGCCAATATCAGCATCGACTGGGCCTGGTCCGAGGTCCTTAGTTAACGACTTACGCGATGGACAAGATGCTACCCGCGTGGAGGTGCAACTACTCCGTGTTCATACGGGGATAGAATTTAAGGCGGCAGTTAGCGAGCCCTTCATTACGGGGAACTATCGTGCGCCGCTGGAGGATAATTTCTGCCGTGCGACAGCCACACCTAACGATCTTCAGCGGCCTTGCTTTGCTGTTTGCCGTTGCGAGCCCGCTTCATGCCAGCGCCGATGAGATCGGCGTCAGTGCCGACAGCATTTTGTTCGGTCAGGCGGCAGCCCTCGAAGGTCCCTCATCCGCGCTCGGGCAAGGCATGCGGCAAGGTATCCTTGCAGCCTTCGCCGAGATCAACGCCAGAGGCGGCGTCCACGGCCGCCAGCTCAAGCTTGTCAGCCGCGACGACGGCTACGATCCCGACCGCTCGGTGGCGCAAACCACCAAGCTGATCGAGGAGGATCAGGTCTTCGCGTTGATCGGCGCCGTCGGCACGCCAACCGCGGTTGCAACCGTTCCAATCACGGTTGCGAGGAATGTGCCGTTCATTGGTCCCTTCACCGGGGCTGAATTCCTCCGCGCGCCGGATCTCCGCAACGTCGTCAATATTCGCGCCAGCTACGGCGCCGAGGCCGAAGCCTGGATCAAGCATTTGACCGAGGATCTTCACTTCAGGAATATCGCGATTTTCTATCAGGACGATGCGTTCGGCCGCGACGGTCTGGCGGGCGTTAAGCGCGCGCTGGACAGACGCGGCCTGGAACTAAGCGCCGAAGGCACCTATGAGCGCAATACCAAGGCGGTCAGCTCGGCGCTGCGGACGCTCAAGCGTGCCGAGCCCGAAGCGGTAGTCATGGTCGGGACCTACGGGCCATGCGCTGAATTCATCAAGCTGGCGCACAAGGCGGGTTTCAACCCGACCTTCGTCAATGTTTCATTCGTCGGTGCCAACGCGCTGGCGAAGGAGCTCGGCGCGGAAGGCAAGGGCGTCATCGTCTCCCAGGTCGTGCCTCTTCCATGGGATACCTCGGTGAGGGTCGTCGCCGATTACCAGGCTGCCCAAAAAATCCTCGACCCGCATTTGACGCCGGATTTTGTTTCGCTGGAGGGATATCTTTCCGGTCGCCTCGTCGCAGCCGTGCTTGAAATGGCCGGACCAAACCCGACGCGCGCAGACATGCTGCGGCTCATCAACGAGGTCGGCGAATTTGACATCAGCGGAACCAGCATCACCTTCGGGCCAAAAATGCATGACGCGCCGGCCAAGGTCTTTCTGACCGTCATTCAGCCCGACGGCACCTTCAAGGCGGTCGAGAAGCTGTGAGGGCAACCAAGCGTGCGGCGTGCGCTTGCGGCCTAGAATCCGAATGACGCGGATCAAACGGCGTTCCGCGATTGCCTGTGTGCCGATCACGACAGAGCGATGGCCAAACTGAGACAATCGTAAAATAGAATTTACTATTGCGCCGGCTTCACTGTCTTAAAGCGATCCGACCAGGGTGCTATGGCACGCACTTGCTAATTAGCGCTGGCCTGGAGGGATCCGACGTGAAGACACTGCGCCCGCTGCTGCCGATCGCGGCGATCATCTTCGCCTCAACGCTTGGGGCGGATGGGCCGAACGCGGAAGAGGCTGGCTCAAAGCTCTCGCCGCAGGCGCTTAAGCAGATTGCGCAGGTCGAGGCCGAGATTGACCGCATCGAAGCGCAGACCACCGAACGGCTTGCCGCGCTGCCGGACAATCAGATCCAGCAAATCGAGTTGCTCGGCAAGTTGATGCTGTACGACAAGAATTTGTCGGTATATCGCAACGAGGCCTGTGCTTTCTGCCACATGCCCGAGACGGGCTTTACCGGTCCGGTGTCGGAGTTGAACCGCACCACCGGCGCCTATCCCGGTTCGGTGCGCACCCGGTTCAGCGATCGCAAGCCCCAATCGCACGCCTACGCCCCGTTGTCGCCCGTGTTGCATTACAATCCCGGGCAGGGCGACCTGGTCGGCGGCAATTTCTGGGATATGCGCGCGACAGGACGGCGGCTCGGCAATCCGGCCGCGGAGCAGGCGCAAGGCCCGCCGACCAATCCGGTGGAAATGGGCCTGCCGGATATCGCCTGCGCAATTTATCGGGCTTCGCAGCGGCCTTATCGTGCTCTGTTCGAAGGCGTGTGGGGGCCGCAGGCCTTCGCCATCGCCTGGCCGAGCGACGTGGAAGAGGTCTGCAACCGGCCGGGACCGCCGATCGCAGGTCAGCCGTTGCCGGTTCACCTGAGCCCGATTGATCGCGGCCGGGTCAACAGCACTTTCGATCAGATGGCGCAAGCGATCGCCGGCTACGAAGCCTCCGCCGAGGTGACGTCGTTCACCTCGAAGTTCGACGCCGTACTCGCGAACAAGGCGAAGCTCACGCCGCAGGAGCAGCAGGGATACGACCTGTTTCGGGGCCAGGCGCGATGCAATGAATGTCACCGTGACGGCGGACCGGGCGAGGACCCGCTGTTCACCGACTTCACTGCCAGCAATATCGGTACCCCCGCCAACCCGAGGTTGCCTTACTATGAGGAAGATCGGCCGGACGCGTTGGGCTATGTCGCTAACCCTAAGGGATCGTCCTTCGTCGATGGTGGCGTTGGCACTTTTCTTGAGCAGGGGCATCTGCTCAGCCAGCCCTCCGCGGTCGACCAGCGATGGCTCAAGCTCGCGCCGGATAACCGCGCGCGAATTCAGGTGCCGACGCTGCGCAATGTCGACAAGCGGCCGTATCCGGCCTTTGTGAAAGCGTACGGGCATAATGGATATTTCACGAGCCTGAAACAGATCGTGCATTTCTACAACACGCGCGACGTGCTGCCGCGATGCAAGCCCGGCGACGCCGGTGATGGCACGACATGCTGGCCCGCGCCGGAGTCGACCCAGAACATGAACACGAGCAAAGTCGGGAACCTCGGCCTGTCTGACGCCGAAGAGGACGCGCTGGTTGCCTTCATGCAGACGCTGACGGACGGATTTACGTCGCGCGATCAGTAGTCATCAATCCGGATATTACCTGTTTGTTGCCGCAACTTGAATCATGCCTACGCGGTGTCGCCTAGCCTTGCGGCTTTGCTTCCAATGTCGCGGCCGCGGCGCGGGTCCGGAAATAATCCAGCACGAAGAGGCGGATTGCGGAAGACAGATTGCCTTGCTGGCGCTTGCTGTCGATCTCGCCGACCAG
>DATBYN010000175.1:0-7670 GCA_036513695.1 Bradyrhizobium sp.
CCGCGTTCGTTGAAGTAGAGTTTTAGCGGAATGAGCGTCATGCCCTCGCGGTCGACCGCGCCCATCAGCTTGTTGATCTGCTTTTTGTGCAACAACAGCTTGCGCGGCCGCTTCGGCTCGTGATTGAAGCGGTTGGCCTGCAGATATTCCGGGATATTGGCGTTGATCAGCCAGATTTCGCCGTCTTTGGAATCGGCATAGGATTCCGCAATCGTGGACTTGCCGTTGCGGATCGACTTGACCTCGGTGCCGGTCAGGGAAATGCCGGCCTCAATCGTGTCCTCGATCGCATAGTTGAACCGGGCCTTCCGATTTTCGGCGACGACTTTTATCGCGCGCTCGTTCTTTTCGGCCATGATGAAGTTATCTCAAGCAAACCTTAACGATAGCACTCTAGCCGCGCGCCCGCATCTCAAGACTTTTTGAGGAGGTCGCGGATCTCGGTAAGCAGCTCTTCCTCGCGGCTCGGTTTCGGCGGCGGCGGCGCAGCTTCATCACTGCGCTTGAGCTGGTTCATGAACCTGATCACTATGAACAGCACGAAGGCGATGATGATGAAATTCAGCGTCAGCGTCAGGAAATTGCCCCAGGCCAAGACCGCGCCCTGTTTTTTCGCGTCCGCCAGATTGCCCGCCGTGACCGCCTTCGACAGGCCCGTGAAATAGTTGGAGAAGTCGAGCCCGCCGGTGATCGCGCCGATGATCGGCATGATGATGTCGCCGACCAGCGAGGTGACGATGGAGCCGAACGCCGCCCCGATGATGACGCCGACCGCGAGGTCGACCACATTGCCCTTCATCGCGAATTCGCGAAATTCCTTGAGCATCCGCAGGCCCTTCTCTTCGACGTCGCGAACCGGGAGACTCATGGCAAGCGACACGAACGGTTAGTTGATAAGACCCGCATGCACCATGGCGCTGCGCACCGCTACCCGAGTGGGTTCGGACACCGGCACCATCGGCAGCCGCAGCGTCTCGTCGATCTTGCCGAGCAGCGAGAGCGCGTATTTCACCGGCGCCGGGTTGCTTTCGATGAAGAGATTGTTGTGCAGCGGCATCAGCTTGTCGTGCAGTTTCAGCGCGGTTTTCAGATCGCCCTTCTGCCAGGCCACGTGGAATTCGGAGCACAGCCGCGGCGCCACGTTGGAGGTGACGGAGATGCAGCCGTGACCGCCATGCGCCATGTAACCGAGCACGGTGGCGTCTTCGCCCGACAATTGATTGAATTCCTCGCCCATCCTGGCGCGCTGCTGCGATACCCGCACCATGCTGGCGGTCGCGTCCTTGACGCCGGCGATGTTCTTCAGTTCGAATAGCCGCGCCATGGTGTCCACGCTCATGTCGATCACCGAGCGCGGCGGAATGTTGTAGATCACGATCGGAATCCCGATCGCATCGTTGATGGCCTTGAAGTGCTGGTACATGCCTTCCTGGGTCGGCTTGTTGTAATACGGCGTCACCACCAGCACCGCGTTGGCGCCCGCCTTCTCGGCATGCTGCGCGAGCTCGATGGCTTCCCGGGTCGAATTGGAACCCGCGCCGGCGATCACGGGAACGCGGCCCCTCGCCTCCTCGATGCACCATTCGACGACGCGCTTGTGCTCGTCGTGGCTCACGGTCGGGCTTTCGCCGGTCGTGCCGACCGGCACCAGGCCGTTGGTGCCCTCGGCGATTTGCCAATTCACCAGGCCGCGAAAACCGGCTTCATCGAGCGAGCCATTTTTGAATGGCGTGACCAAGGCGGTGAACGACCCCCGGAAATTTGTCTTGGCTGCCATGGACTTCCTCCAAACGCTTAGGTTTACGGCTTCGTTACTATCAACGGTGATTCATATCGGGTCTAGTGATCAGGCGGAAGCCTCAACCGCCCGGGCTGGCCGCGATTTTGCCGCTGTCTTGGCCCAGACAGCGGCACGCGACGACGTGTTTAGTATTTTGTCCACATATTCAATGAAATACAGCTTGGGCGACGGGCATCACATGATTCGCCGCGAAAGCATGCCGTGATCTCTTTCCGCAGCACAGCCGCATTGCGGTCGACTGCCCTGGCGACAAGCCTTGTGCTCGCCATGGGGTTGTCGGCGGGCGCCCAAACCCCAACCAAGCCAAAAGTTCCATTGCCTAAGCCGCGGCCGATTGCACGCAACATCGTGCCCAAAACCGCGCCCAACGCCACGGCCAAAAGCACGCAAGCCACCAACACCGCCGCCACGAGCACCGCGCTTCCCCTGGCGGCCCCCGCTCCCGCGCTGGCACCCGCGACGCGCCAGCATGCCGCCTTGCCGCCGCCGCCCGCGCGCAAACACGTAGCGCCGGCCGCGGTGGCCGCGACGTCGTCGACGCCGCAGGCCGATGTCGATGCGTTGGAAAACGTGATCGAGCTGGTCCGCAAGCATCAGCCTGTCGATGCGACCCAGACCGAGGCCGCGATATCGGACCCGGTCGCAAAAAAACTCGCGGAATGGATCATCCTGCGCAGCGACAATAATGGCGTGTCGGTCGAGCGCTATCGCGCCTTCCTCACCGCCAATCCGAGCTGGCCCTCGCAGACCTTCTTGCGCCGACGCCTTGAAGCGGCGCTGTGGGACGACAATCGCGACGAGGCGATGGCGTGGTCGTGGTTCGAAAACGAATCGCCGGTGTCGGCCAAGGGCAAGTTCTCGCTGGCGCGCGCCATGATCGGGCGCGGCGACCGCGCCAATGCGGAGCGCCTGGTGCGCGACGCCTTTCGCAACGACGCCATGTCCGAGGACACCGAGAGCACCGCGCTCGACCTGTTCGGGGCGCTTTTGACATCGGGCGACCAAAAGGCCCGGATGGATCTTTTCCTTTATGGCAGCGAGCACGAGATTGCGTTGCGCGCCGCGAAGCGGTTGGGCGGCGGCTATGTCGCGCTCGCAAAGGCACGCATTGCGGCCTACAGGAAGGCCCCCAACACCAGGGCGCTATTGGAGGCGGTTCCGCACGAACTGCACGGCGATCCCGGCTACCTCTTCAGCAAGATCCAGTTGCTCCGCCGCGAAGAAAAATTCGCGGAAGCCGCGCAACTGATGCTGAGCGCGCCGCGGGACGCAGCACGGCTCTATAATGTCGACGAATGGTGGATCGAGCGGCGACTCTTGGCACGCAAGATGCTCGACGTCGGCGAGCACCGCACCGCCTATCTGATCGCGCGCGACGCGGCGCTGCCGGCAAAGGACATCTACAAGACCGAGCAGGAATTCACCGCGGGCTGGATCGCGCTACGCTTCCTCAACGATCCGGCCGTCGCCGCGCAGCATTTTGCGCGCATCGGGGTCGGCAGCGTCAATCCGACCGCGCTGGCGCGGGCCGGTTATTGGCAGGGCCGCGCCGCCGAAGCCGCAGGCAACGCGCAAGGAGCCCGCGCCGCCTATGCCGCGGCCGCGGCGCAGTCGACCAGCTATTACGGCCAGCTGGCGCGTGCCAAGCTCGGCCTTCCCCAGATCGAGTTGAATGGCGTCCCGGCTCCGAGTACGCGTGGGGTAGAGAGGCTCGAGATCGTCCGCGCCGTAAAGCTGCTCTACGATCTGGGCGAGCGCGACATCGCGATCCCGATTTTCGCCGACATGGGCGAGAACGGCGATCCCGACGCGCTGGTCGGCCTCGGCGAACTCGCCTCCCGCAACAGTGACGCGCGCGCCATGCTGCTGGTCGGCAAGGCCGCGCTCAACCGCGGATTGCCGTTCGATCACTATGCCTATCCGGTGAACGGAATCCCGCCGTTCAAGTCGATCGGGCCGGACGTCGAACAGAGCATCGTCTACGCGATCGCGCGCCAGGAAAGCGCATTCAATCCCAACGATGTTTCGGCAGCCCAAGCCTATGGGCTGATGCAGGTGACGCCGGATGCCGGCAAATATGTCTGCAAGAAATACGGCGCCGGTTTTGACCTTTCCCGGCTGAAGAACGATCCGGTCTACAACGCAGCCCTCGGCGCCGCCGAGCTCGGCGGACTGATCGAGGATTATCGCGGCTCCTACGTCATGACGTTCGCGGCCTATAATGCCGGCCGCGGCAGCGTCAAAAAATGGATCGACCGTTACGGCGATCCGCGCGATCCCAAGGTCGACGCGGTCGACTGGGTGGAGTTGATCCCGTTCTCCGAAACCCGCAATTACGTGCAGCGGATCATGGAGAATCTGCAGGTCTATCGCGCCCGGTTCGGCGGCGGAACGCGGCTGCAGATCGAGGCCGACCTGCACCGCGGCGCCAGCGTCGAGTAGCTTGCATCAAGTCCCGGTCACTTCGATTTTGCGAATGGTCGTCGCGCGCCATGTCGAACGTGAACCAGATCGATTGCGTGGCGATCAATCCGATAGAAGATTTTGAAATTGTAGCGGCGCACGATCTTTACACGAATCTCCGGCAGACCCGTTTCCTGCGACGCCATCGGATTTTCCGCCAAAAACTCGATGCCGGCATAGATCGCCCGCATCACATTCTCGGCCCCCGATGGGCTCCGCTGATTAAGATAGTGAAAGATGTCATGGAGATCGCTACGCGCTTGCGGGCTGTAACGAATTTTCATGCAACGCCAAAACGCTTCCAAAACGATTGCATCTCGATATCAGACGCAAATTCTCCGCGCTGAACTTGCTGCAGGCCGTTGTTCACAGCCGCGCGCTCGGCATCGGTCATGATATATCGACCAGTGCGCCGCGCCTCGATTTCGGCCGCGGCCTCGGCGAGCTCCGCCTGGTCTTCCTCTGGCCAGGAAGCGGTCTTTTCCAACAATTCTTTAAGTCCAAGGCCCATGGTTCAAATATAGCATATTTTGACCTCGCTGCCACCCCGCGCCCCGGCGGCGGCGCGATATCTGCAGCCAAAACCACCCCCACAAAGAAGAACCCCGGCAGTTTCCTGCCGGGGGTTCTTTTAGAGAGTTCTTAGACGATCGGGATCAGAAGTTACGTTGAACGCGAATGTTGAGGTACTCGGTGCTCTGGTTCTTCAGCTCGCGGCTGCAGATCGAGGCCGATCTGCACCGCGGCGCCAGCGTCAAATAGCACGTGCGCCGAGCGGCGGTGGGCCACGACTTTTCACGAACGGCAAATGTACTCCCAGGCTCAAATCGGCTAGGTTCCACGCAGCCCGCATGCTGCCGGCTGCGCCCTTAGAAACGCGAATTGCCGAATCATTCCAGTGGTACCGACAATCATACGAGCGTTGCCCGCAGTAGCCCTGGTCATGGCCGGATGCGGAATACATGCGCGCGCGCAGGCCGATCCCGGCGCCGCGGCGCCTGCTCCCGCTCGACTGGAGCGGCTGTCCGGATTCTTCGAAGATGAAGTCGCAACTGGAAAGCTTGCCGGCGCGATCGTGCTGATTCAGCGGCATGGACGACCGATCTACTTCAAATGCTTCGGCGTTCGGGATGTCGCCACGAAACAGCCGATGACGCCGGACACAATCTTTGCGCTTCATTCGATGACCAAGCCGATTACCAGCCTGGCGGCGATGATGCTCATCGACAACGGCAAGCTGGCGCTGGCCGATCCGGTGTCGAAATACATTCCGGCATTTGCCGCCGTGAAGGTCGGCGTCGATTCCAAAACAGAGAGCGGCGATTCCGTCCTCAAGCTCGTGCCACCGAACCGACCGGTGACCATCGAGGATCTCCTGCGTCACACGTCAGGGATCACCTATGACTATATCGGCGGCGATCTGATCAAGAAGGCCTATACCGACGCCGATATTTTTGAGGGGCATTTTGACAACAAGGAATTCGCCCAGCGCGTCGCCCGCCTGCCCTTGGCCAGACAGCCCGGCACGCTTTGGCGTTACGGCCACTCCACCGACGTTCTCGGGCGCATCATCGAGATCGTCTCCGGGAAATCGCTCTTTGAGTTTCTCAAGCAGCGCATCCTCTCGCCACTTGGGATGACCAGCACCAGGTTCGTGCTTCATGGCGCGGCCGAATGGGCGCGCATGGCGGAGCCGCTTCCGGATGATGCCATCCTGCTTCTGGCGGAGCATGACCGGCGAGCGCACCCGGAATGGGAATCGGGCGGCGGCGGCCTGGTCTCAACCATCACCGACTATGCGCGATTTGCGCAAATGCTGCTTGACGGTGGAAGACTGGACGGCAAGCAGTATCTCAGCCCGACCGCGTTCAAACAAATGACCACCGACCATATCGGCCCTGGCTCCGGAGTCGCGCGGGACTACTTCTATTTTCCCGGCGATGGTTTTGGCTTCGGTTATGGCCTGGCGGTTCGCACCGATCCGGGGAATGCGAAACCGCCACCGCCGGGCTCGATTGGTGAGCTGAAATGGGATAGCGGCAGCGGCACCTATTTCGGCGCCGATCCGAAATTGGACATGCTTTACATTCTCATGGAGCAGACGCAGACGGAGCGCGGACGGATCGTGCCGGCCTTCAAGAAACTGGTTTACGACGCCTTCGAAGAATAAGAGCAAGATGGCTTTAGTTTAGAGCATGATCCGGAAAAGTGGACACCGGTTTTCCCTCGCGACAAACGCGATGGCGTTTGCGCGGAGATCATGCTCAAACAAAAAGATAGAGCGGGATGACGATTCGAAGAAAAGTCATCCCGCTCTGATCTGGGTGTACAGCGAATGCGCCACCTTGGTTCACCTCTGCCCGCCCTTTGCAGAGAGAGGTCGAAATTCGCGGTAGCGAATTTCGGATGAGGGGCATGGCACAGCGCCCAAAACTCATCCTGCTCTAATAGTGCCGGCGCGGCTTCCGCGGGTATGCCACGCGCGGTTCCGGGTAAACAAAGTAAGGATTGGTGTCGCACCAGGCCAGACGGCCCGAGGCCGTTGCCAGACACTGCTGATAGGTATCGAAGCTGCAATCCCCTCTCGGACCGGCGTAGGATTTGCCCTTGATGCAGAACGGATAATCCCGCGCCTGGGCTGGCGCCGACAGGATGCCGGTTGAAGCCAGCGCGCCAGCGGCGATGGCGGCCCAGAGGAAATTAGGCATCAGTCGTCTCCCTTGTTCCGTGGCGGGCGGCCTGCACCGCAACGGCCTGCTTAGACAAACGTCCCGCCAGAACGGGATCGGCTGTTCCAGTAGTTGGTCAGACGATTGTTTGCAGCGCTCATTCCGTTCAGGTAGGGATTGTAGTCTCCTCCGTACAAGCCATGTGGCGGCACACTCCCTCGTGATGTGGAAAGAAAACATCAAGGGTCTGAGTCGCGTCCAAACCCGTTGAAAATCCAGCCAACCAAACTACCAAGTAGCAAAATCCCCAGCGATGGAAGCACCGCCGCTAAGAGCGCATTTGCCCAAAAGCTGTACCGATCTTTTGTCAATTGGTCCCCGCGTGGCGCGGAGTAGGTCTTGAAGAACTCAGGTGCCTGCGCCTCTGATGTCGCCTCAGGGACGCTGTTGTCGTATTGTTCGAAGACATTATCCAGCTTAAAAAAGCCGGAGGTCGCATCCGGCAGCCACGACGCCAACACCAATAACCCACAGTGCCGAACTGACGACCCAAAGCCGGAAAAAGCCCCTACGCGCGTTCATTGCGTAGCCCCTCGCCACCTGCAGGGCATATCTAGAAGACCGGCGCTGCAGGAAAACAGATCACTTTGGGGACTTGGTTGGGGACCGAAGGCCAATGTTGAGAAAATAGTTCAATTAAATCAATCACATGTTGACTCTTGATGGCGGAGCCGGAG
>DATBYN010000176.1:0-3611 GCA_036513695.1 Bradyrhizobium sp.
TCAAGGTCGAGGTGCGCAACCAGGCGCGCGTCCATCTCTGGTATCCACAAAAGCATGGCCTGCCCTACCCGGCGCTAAAATCCTCGACGCAAGGCATCGACCGCTTCCTGACCAAGAATACACAGGTCGGAATCCGCCGCACGCAGGACGGATTTGACGTTTATGCGCCGAACGGATTTGACGACATCGCTGACATGATCGTGCGGCCCAATCCGGGGCCGAACTTTTCGGTCACGAATTACGAGGCGAAGGCGAAGCGGTGGAAGATACTATGGCCGGAGCTCACGGTAATCGATGCGGAATCTCTCCGTCGTCCCGGCTCAAGGCCGGGACCCATAACCATCAATGTTTGTTGTGATGCCGGCGGCGGCCCCAGCGTTAGCTAAAATCAACATCGGTGGTTATGGGTCCCGGCTCAAGGCCGGGACGACGATCGATAGATACTGGGCTCGCAAACAACGACTGCCTACCGCACCACGCCCGAGATGAACCCGGCCTTGCGCCGCGGCGGTTTTATCTCTTTTTTCAAAAAGCAGTGCGCGTCTTTGCCGACATAGCCGGGACGCGCATAGGTCCAGGCCCGGCATTTGTTGTCTTCGGTGCAGGCCGCCTTGCAGGCCTCGTCGCCCTCGCCGCCCTTCAGCCAGAAATTCTTGTAGTCGCCGCCAAAGCGGTCGATCGAGGATTCCTCGGCGGTGTTGCGTGGTTCAACCACACCGGCGCCGCGCACGCCGGAGACACAGCAATTATCCTGGACCCGCGCCGGCACGCTGTTCTTGAGCCAGCACACCGCGCCGCCGGCGCTATCGGTTGGGTAATTAAAACTCCAGGCCCGGCAGCGCCGGTCGCGCTCGCACACCAGCGCGCAATCCGCCGGATCGCCTGACGGGACCGGCGAACTCTGATAGTCGCCACCGGGACGATCGAAATTGGCCTGCGCTTGCGCCGGACGCGCAGCATTGGCAGCCGCCAAGACAGCCGATATCACCAAACACGCCCTGAGCAGGCGGCCTCGCCGCATTCACGATGCTTTCAATTAATTGGACGTCCGCCCTTTTCGGGCGCCATTTGATCGCCACGAACCTGTACGGCTGATGAACGGAGTTCGGGCCCGCCGCTCAACAGCTCGTCAACACGCTGATCTAGAAAGCGTATTCCTCGTAGACCGGTTCCACCGAACCCTTCCACGGGCCGTGAAATTTCTCCAGCATCTCCTCGGCCGGTGTCCGTCCACAGTCGATCGTCCGCTGCAGTGGTTCGAGATGACGGGTCTCGTCGCGGCCGGCGTGATCGAGGCGGCCGCGCCGCCGCAAGCCCGAATGCGACAGCATCAGGCATTCCTTGGCGATTTCGAACAGATAGCGATCCCTGATCCTGGCCTTGAAACCAAGACGCGGTACCGCGTCGCGCAAGGCCTGGCGTTCCATGGCGCTCCAATGTTTGACGATGTCCCAGGCGGCATCGAGGCTTACATTGTCGTAGAGCAGGCCGACCCAGAACGCCGGCAGCGCCGGCAACCGTCCCCACGGCACGCCGTCGGCGCCGCGCATTTCCAGATATCGCTTGAGCCGTACTTCGGGGAAAATCGTCGAGAGATGATTGGCCCAGTCCGACAGCGTCGGCCGCTCGCCGGGAAGCGAGTTATTCCTGCCCTCGAAGAAGGCGCGGAACGACGATCCGGCGACGTCGATATATTGATCGCCGCGCTTGACGAAATACATGGGAACATCGAGCGCATAGTCGACCCAGCGCTCGAACCCCATGCCGTCCTCGAACGCCCAGGGAATCATGCCGGATCGCGCGTTGTCGGTATCGCGCCAGATCTCGGAGCGGAACGACAGGAAGCCGTTGGGCTTGCCTTCGGTGAACGGCGAATTCGCGAACAAAGCGGTCGCTACCGGCTGCAGCGCGACTGATACCCGCAGTTTCTTGACCATGTCGGCTTCCGAGCAGAAGTCGAGATTGGTCTGCACCGTGCAGGTCCGGTACATCATGTCGAGGCCGTATTGGCCGACCTTCGGCATGTAGTTGGTCATGATCTTGTAGCGGCCCTTGGGCATGACAGGGATTTGCCAGCGCGACCATGACGGCGTCATGCCGAGCCCGAGAAAGCCGATGCCGAGTGGGGAGGCGATCTCGCGCACCTGCGCCAGATGCGCCATCAGCTCGGACTGGGTCTGGTGTACGGTCTCGATCGGCGCGCCGGACAATTCGAACTGGCCGCCGGGCTCCAGCGAAATCGCGCCGCCGCCGGTGACGTCATAGAGCCCGATGATGTTGCCGCGCTCCATGATCGGCTCCCAGCCGAGCAGGAGCTGCATACCTTCCAACAACGCGCCGATGCCGCGCGCGCCCTCGTAAGGCACCGGATGATGGCCGGCAAGCGTGAACGGCGTCTTTTCGTGCTCGGTGCCGATGCGGAATTCGGAAGGCGGCTTCACGCCTGCTTCCAGCCACGCCACCAACTCGTCGCGCGATTGCAGCGGCGTCATATCGATCTGGTCACGCGCCATGGAAAATCCGGATGAAGGGCGCTTCGACCGAACGCGCGCGGTGACGGGGGCATCCGCGGACCGATCGGTCCGGAGATGGAGGAGGTGAAGATAATATCATCGGACCGGCGCGCCGTCTCTTGCGGCGGGCAAGAACGCCTCGCCGCAGGAGCAGCCCAGCCGGTCGAGCAGACCGCACAGTTTGATGGCATCCGTATCGGACAGTTTCGAGCCGACATGCTTTTCGATTGCGGCCGAATAGGCGCTCCACATCTTCTTCTGCAGCTCGCGCCCGGCTTCGGTGATCTCGACGAACTGACCGCGCTTGTCGATCTTGCATTCGCGGCGCGCGGCGAGCCCCTCGTCGACCAGCCGGTCGATCAATCGCGAGGTCGAATATTGCGGGATCAGCATCTGTTTTTCCAATTCCACCGGGCGCATCTCGCCGGTCGGCGCGCGCGACAATTCCAGCAGCGCGTCATACCAGGCGAGCGGCGGGAAACCGGCTTTCTTCAGCTCCTGCTCGACGGCGTCCAGCACCCGGCTCTGGACCCGCATCAGGCGGATCCAGGCGGCGGTCGCCTCGGTCGATGGTTTGCGTTTCATGGCTTGGCCCATAGATGTCCCTGACTTAGTGTACCGCACTAAATGCAGCTGCATCAATCTTGACTACTTCATGCAGATGCATTTAGTGATGCGCTGGCAAATCGCCAATAATCCCGAGGGAAGGAAAATTCCGATGAAACTGTATTATTCGCCCGGAGCCTGCTCGCTTTCCCCCCACATCGCGCTTCTGGAAGCTGGTCTGCCCTACGACCTGGTCAAGGTCGACCTGCGTGCCAAGAAGCTCGAGAATGGTGACGACTACCTGAAGGTCAATCCCAAGGGCCAGGTGCCGGCGCTCGCCCTCGATAGCGGCGAGTTGGTGACCGAAGGCCCGGTGATCGTGCAGATGATCGCCGACAAGGTCGCCGCCAAGAACCTCGCACCCGCCCGCGACAGCGCCGAACGCTACAAGCTGCTGGAGTGGCTCAACTTCATCACCTCCGAAGTGCACAAGAATTTCGGCCCGCTGTTCTCACCGGTGCTCGCGGACGACGCCAAGGCCTTTTTCAAGGA
>DATBYN010000177.1:0-3898 GCA_036513695.1 Bradyrhizobium sp.
ACGCGGCGCGAACGGAGTTCATGAACTTCGCCACCTCGTGCTTCAGCCGATTGCTCTCGGTTGACAGCGATTGTGCGGCCGACAGCACCTGCGAGGAAGCGCCGCCCGCTTCGGATGCGCCGCGCTGGACGTCCGCGATACTCGCCTCGACCTGCGAGGTTCCTTCCGCGGCGCGCTGCACGTTTCGGGAAATTTCCTGGGTGGCAGCGCCCTGCTCTTCCACGGCGGACGCAATCGTCGCCGAAATTTCCGATATCCGGGCAATGGTCGCGCCGATCTCCTTGATCGCCGTGACCGAATCCTTGGTCGCCGACTGGATGTCGGCGATCTGCTGGCTGATTTCGTCGGTGGCTTTCGCAGTCTGCTCGGCGAGCGTCTTCACTTCCGCCGCGACAACCGCAAATCCCCTGCCGGCTTCGCCGGCGCGCGCGGCTTCGATGGTCGCGTTCAGCGCCAAAAGATTGGTCTGTCCGGCAATGGTCTGAATCAGATCGACAACATCCCCGATGCGACTGGCGGCCTGCGACAATTGGCTGATGCGCGCGTCGGTCTTTTGGGCCTGTTCGACCGCCTGACCTGCGATGCCAGCGGAAGCATCGACCTGGCGGCTGATTTCGCCGATCGAGGATGCCAGCTCCTCGCTCGCCGCCGCAACCGAATGGACGTTCGCGGAAGCCTCTCCCGAAGCGTTCGATGCGCGCTGGCTGACCTTCTCGACGGTATCCGCGGTTTTGGTCAGGGTCGCGGACGACGTCTCGAGCTGGCCGGCAGCCGTGGAGACCAGCGTGACGATTTGACCGACTTCGCTTTCAAATTGGTCGGCGAGACGGTTCATGTCGATCTTGCGCTGCTCGGCCTGGCGCAGCTCTGCTGCCGCCTGCTGCTCGCGCAGACGGTTGGTTTCGATCATGGCGTCGCGAAACACTTGTACGGTGCGGGCCATTTGACCGATTTCGTCGCTGCGCTCGGCATTGGCGACGGGCGCGTCGAGCTCGCCGGCACTGAGCGAAGCCATGCGCTCTTTCAGGCCCGACAGCGGTTTTACCACGCTCCGCGTGATCGCCCAGGCGACCGCAATCGAGGCCAACATCAGCACGACAATTGCAATCGAAGCGGCCCGAACCATCGACCAGAACGACGCATCCACGTCGGAAATATATTGTGCGTTTCCGATCATCAGGTGCCAGGGCGCGAAACCGCGGGTGAAGGCGACCTTGTCGAGCGGGGTGGAATCCGTGCTGCTTCGAAGGAACGAATAGCGCAGGCTGCCCTGCCCGTGACGCGCGAGATCCATCAGCATGGCTGCGAAGGGAAGACCATTGGCGTCCTTGACGCCGCGCATGTCCTTGCCGAGCAAGGTCGGAACGCCGGGATTGGAGACGCAGATGCCGGTCTCGTAGTCGTAAATGTAAACGAAATTGGTATGCTCTTCATACCAGACGAGACCGGCGGCAGCGAAGAACCGCTGCTTCGCTTCCTCTTCCGTCATCTGGCCGCTAGCTGCGGCGTGCGCAAAGCCGTCGGCCATCTGCCAGACGGCGTCGACGATCGCATGCGCCTTCTCGGTGCGCTCGGTGATGAGCTGGTTGCGGGCGACCCACAATATGGTGGATGCGACCAGCGCCATGCAGATGGCGCCGACGATCGTCATGGTGGCGAGCTTGGCGCCGATCGAGCGATTTGAGAACAAAGTGGTTATCTTTGGCATTCCAATCGCCCGTTCTGCTATGGCGGGCCGGCCTGGAAGCGGCGTGCGACGACCCGATGATTTCGGAAGCGTCAACTTAAAAGAAAAATATTAAGGACTTGGTTACGCTGTTGGCGCCCTTAAGGCCGCGGCGTTTCGCGTTAATCCTTCATTAAGGATGGGGTATGTCAGCGCGACAACAGGTTGGTCTTGGCCAGATCCAAAACCTCGTCGCCTCTCCCGCTCATGACCGCGCGAAGCACCCACAGGCTAAAGCCCTTGACCTGCTCGGCGGTGATGGTGGGCGGCATCGAAAGCTCCTGTTTCGCCGTCACCACATCGAGCACGGCGGGGCCGTCGTGGGACAACACGTCACCGATCGCGGCTGCAAGCTCGCCGGGATCCTCGACCCGAATGGCATGGATACCCATGGCACGGGCCATCGCCGCGAAATCCGGATTTTGCAGATCGGTCCCGGTTTCGATAAAGCCGGACGCTTTCATCTCCAGCGCGACGAAGCCGAGCACGCCGTTGTTGAAAATCACGACCTTCACCGGCAGCTTCATCTGCGTCAGCGTGATGAGATCCCCCATCAACATCGCAAATCCGCCATCGCCCGACATCGAGATAACCTGTCTTGCGGGCTGCGATGCCTGAACGCCGATCGCATGGGCCATCGCGTTCGCCATCGAGCCATGGACCCAGGATCCGACCAGGCGCCGCCGCCCGTTCATGGCTAGATAGCGTGCCGCCCAGATCGTCGGCGTGCCGACATCGGCCGTGAAGACGGCATCGTCGGAGGCTTGTTCGCTGAGCAGGCGGGCGAGGTATTGCGGGTGGATCGGTTTGCTCCCCGGCGTGCCGCGGGCGAGTTCATCGAGCCCGGCGCGGGCCTTCTTGTAGTGGGCCACGCTTGCGTCGAGATGCTTGCGCTCGCTCTTGGCCGTCAGCTTCGGCAGCAGCGCCTCGATGGTGGCGCCGACGTCGCCGACAATGCCGAGATCGAGCTTGCAGCGGCGGCCCAGATTCTCGGGCCGGATATCGACCTGGGCGATTTTGGCGTCGGAGGGAAGAAACTGCTTGTAGGGAAAATCGGTCCCCAGCATCAAGAGCACGTCGCACGCATGCATCGCGGCATAACCGGAAGAGAAGCCGATGAACCCGGTCATGCCGACATCGTAGGGGTTATCGAACTCGACATGCTCCTTGCCGCCGAGCGCATGCACGATCGGGCTCTTGAGCGCTTCGGCAAGTCGCATCAGGCTGTCATGGACGCCTGCGCAACCGCGCCCGCAGAACAGCGTGACGCGTTTGGCGCCGTTGAGGAGTTCGGCCAACGCCGTCAATTCGGATTCGGCCGGCCGAACGACCGGCGCCGCCGGCAAAAGCCCGGGTGAAATGCCGCGCTTTGGCGCCGGCCGCAGCGCCACGTCGCCCGGCAGCACCACGACCGCCACGCCGCGCCGCCCGACCGCAGCGCGGATCGCGTTTTCCAAAACGTAAGGGAGTTGTGCGGTGTCGGAAACCAGTTCGCAATAATGGCTGCATTCCCGAAACAAGTCCTGCGGATGGGTCTCCTGGAAATAGCCGCCGCCGATCTCGGCGGAGGGAATTTGCGCGGCGATCGCCAGCACCGGCGTGCGGCTGCGGTGAGCGTCGAACAGGCCATTGATGAGATGAAGATTGCCCGGACCGCAGGAACCCGCACAGACCGCAAGACCGCCGGTGATTTGCGATTCACCCGCGGCCGCAAAGGCTGCGACCTCCTCGTGACGAACGTGAACCCAGTCAATTGCACTTCGTTTGCGCATCGCCTCGGTCAGGCCGTTGAGGCTGTCACCGACCACCCCGAAGACACGTTTCACGCCTGCTTGAATGAGTGTCTCTGCGATGAGATCAGCGACATTATCAATTGGCATGGCAGCTATCCGTCATGATGTGGCGAGGCTGGGCTCTTCCCGACCTTACTGGAAGCGGCTTGCCGCCTCTAGGGCGTTCACCATCAGGGAACCTGCCGCGGAGCTGCCATGCTTCGACGCGGAACCGCCGCATTGGCAATCAGCCACCTTTCGTCGCCACACGCTTTCCGGCCTTCGCCAGCTTCTTTCGCCTCCCCTTGCCCTCCTGCTCCAGCGCCTTGCGCACGAGCTTGAACTCTGCAAGCGATGCCTTGTCGGCGCGCGGAAAGCGCAGGTTGAGGGCATCGAGCGT
>DATBYN010000178.1:0-5197 GCA_036513695.1 Bradyrhizobium sp.
AAATCGGCTGTCGCAGTCGGCCCGAGGATCAGGCCGTCGGCATTGCGAACGATTTCCAACAAGCCCGGCCGAACGGTCGCACCGAATTTTTGCAGGCTTGCGTGACCGACCGCATGTTCTTCGATTTGAACGTTCAATTGAAAGCGCTCGGAAGCCGCGCGCAGGACATTGTGTGTCGCCGCCGCAATCTCCGGCCCGATGCCGTCACCCGGCAGTAACACGATACGCATGATTAATCCTCGACGGTGAATTTATTGGCGCTCATCGTACGACGATGGTCCCGTGTCGCGATAGGCCCAGCAGCCTTCCCGCAGCATGGAAACCTGCGTCTCCACCCCGACCTGATGGCGGGCGGCGGTGCCGAGTTCGAGCACTTCGAGCCGTCGGCCGAACAGATCAACATCATAGATGGTCTGCGTGCCCTGATAACGGCGATCAAGCACGCGGGCGGGAAACATGTTGGCGCCATCCTGGTTGGCGCCAACCTGCTTGCCGATCGCGATGTTTTCCGGCCGCAATGCGATCCGCACCTTTTCGCCGGGATTGAGCGCGTGCAGCAGCGCCGCCTCGCCTCGTCGGCCCTCGCCAAAGTCGACCGTCCCGAACTCGCCGTTGCGTTCGACCAGCGTGCCGGTGAGTTCGTTGGTGGCGCCCGTAAAATTGGCGACAAACAAATCCGCCGGCCGGTTATAGATCTGGTCCGGCGTGCCGATCTGCAACAGCTTGCCGTCGCGCATCACGCCGATGCGGTCGCCGAGCACCACCGCCTCGGCCTGGTCGTGGGTGACATAAAGCGCGGTCATACCGGTCTGCTTGAGAATGACGCGCAAATCATCGCGCAGCCGCAACCGCAATTTGGCGTCGAGATTGGACAAGGGTTCGTCGAGCAGCAACAGCTGCGGCCGGTAGACGATGCTGCGCGCGAGCGCCACGCGCTGCATCTGGCCGCCCGAGAGCGCTACCACCGGCCGGTCGGCATATTCCGACAGCCCGACCAGTTTTAATACCTCGTCGACTTTGCGGTTGGCCTCCGCGCGCGCGAGCTTGCGATGTTTAAGGGGGTAGATCACGTTCTGCCGTACCGTCATATGCGGCCACACCGCGTAGGACTGGAACACCATGCCGAGATCGCGCAGGCGCGGCGGCACCAGAATGCCGCGCGCGGGCGACGATACCACCCGCCCGGCAATGCTGATCTCGCCATCAGTCGGATGCTCGAGGCCTGCGACGCAGCGCAACGTCGTGGTTTTGCCACAGCCGGATGGGCCGAGTAGCACCACGATCTCGCCGGCCGGCACGGCAAAGCTCACGCCATCAATCGCGGGCCGGCCGACCGAAAACTGCTTGCGCAGGTCGGTGACCTCGAGCGTCGCCGTCATGATTGCAAATATTTCATGGGCGCACAGGTCACTGCCGATAGCCGAAAATCTTGTCCCAGTCCGCCACCCAGGCCGCATGCAGTTTTACGTACTCGTCGAAGTTCGGGTACCAGACTTTTACGACCTTGGGATCGAAACCCTCTGGATAAACCGGCGCCACTTTCAAGGATGTGAGATTGCCTAGCTCCTTGATCATAAATGTCTGACCTTCCTTCGACATGCACCAGTTGAGGAACAGTCTTGCGGCGTTGGGATGAGCGGCGGTCTTCGGAATTCCGGAAGCATAGGGATTGACCGGCACGCCCTCGGGCGGGAAGATAATCTTGATCGGCGCGCCCTCCTTCTGTTTCGGGTAGACCGCATTATAAATCAGCGGCCCCATCGCAACCTCGCCCCGCACCAGCGAATCCGACATCGGCGCGCCGGACGGATAGAGAATAGGATGGGTCGCGGCCTGCTTCGCCCAATAATCCTCGCCCAGCACCTGGCGCTCGAACATGATGCGGGTCCAGGTGGTGCCGCCGGATTGGGCGAACACCTGCCCGGTCATATGATCGTATTCGGGCTTGGTCAGGTCCTTCCAGGACTTCGGTGGGTTCGTCACCAATTCGGTGTTGTAGGCAATCGACCAGACCACCGTGGCGCGCGGCCATAGTTTTGGCGAAACCAGCGAATCGGGATTGTAGTCGCTAGCATTCGGCGGCGCATAATCCTGGAACAGATCGGCCAGCGGCAGCATCAGCGCGCGGTCGGAATGATCGACGATGTCGGCGATCAGCTTGCCGGCCGCGGCCTCGGTCCTGACGCGGGTGATGAGCTGGCCGCCCGGCGCGCGCACCATCTCGACCTTGATCTCCGGGAAACGCTTGTTGAACTCTTTTATCACTTCCTGCTCGACCTCGGCGAAATTTGCCGTGTAATAGACGAGCTTGCCTTCGGCCTTCGCCGCCGCGATCAATTCGGGTGAGCCAAATTCCTGCTGGGCCCATGCGGGAAGCGCGTTCAGTGCGAGACCGAGAGCCGCGATCGCGACAATTCGGGCAACAATGCTTGCTTTCATGTCCACTCACTCCCTGTCATTTTCATCTTATTCTTTGCGCGACGCTGCCTTGGGCTGCCCCCCGCGCGAGCCAGTTCGCGCCGCCGATGAGAACCCCGAGCAGCACCGTCTGCACCAGGCTGAAGGCGGCGGTCTTGCCGAGGTTTCCGCCCTCGTAATAGTCGAGCAGCAGCACCGACATCACCATGGTGTTGCTGGTGTAGAGAAACAGCGATGAGCCGAGCTCGCGGATCGACAGCACAAACAACAGCGTCATCGAGGCGATCACGCCCGGCCGCGCCAGCGGCAGCACGATGGTTGCGATGGTGCCGAGCATGCCCTTGCCGCAAACCCAGGCGGCCTCTTCGAGTTCGCGGTGGATTTGCAGGAACGAGGTCGACAGCGCTTTGACCGTATCGGGCATGAAGCGCGCGATGAAGGCGAGTGCGAGAATCCAGATGGTGCCGTAGAGCCCGCCGGGAATCCCGATCCAGGCCCACAAATAGGCGACGCCGATCACAAGGCCCGGGATCGCCACCGGCACGGTCGAGATCAGATCGATGCCGCGCCGGCCTGCCAATCGGGTGCGGTGAATGGTGTAGCCGATCGCGAAGGCGAGCGCGCCACCGACCACCGCGGTGATGATACCGACCTCGACCGCATTGTAGATCGAGTTCAGCGTCAGCGGATTGTCAAAAATGCTGTAGAAATGCATCAATGAATATTGCCGCATGTCGAACAGGCTGGCGGCATCGCGGATGAACATGAATTTGCGGAACGCCGCCACGATCAGCGCCAGCGACGGCAGGATCACGACTACCACGAGATAGACGAGCCCGAGCGCGAAGGTGAACCAGCGCCACGGCCCGAGATCGAGATTGCGCGGCCGGAACGCCTTGCCGGCGACGGTAGTATAGCTGCGCCCGCTCAAGACTTTCTGCTGCAGGAACACCAGCGCGCCGGTGACCATCATCAGGATGATCGCGACCGCGGCTGCGGTGTTGTAGAGCGGCGGCGACCAGTTGGTGAGCTTGAAGATATAGGTGGTCAGCACGGCAAGATTGGTCGGCGCGCCCAAGACGGCGGGAATGCCGTAGATGCCGAGCATCACGATAAAGGACAACAGCATGCCGGAGACGATCGCCGGCATGATCAGCGGGAACGTCACCGAGAACAGCGTCGCGAACGCGCTGGCGCCGGAGATTTCGGCGGCCTCTTCCAGGCTCGGATCCATGTTGCGCAGCGCCGAGGAGGTGAACATGTAGACGTAGGGCGCGTAATAGATGCCGAATACGAACACCAGTCCCCACAGCGAATAAAAATCCACATGCCAGTCGAGATGCGCCCATTTGAACATCGTGTTGATCAGGCCCGTTTTTGGCGATCCCAAAATGCTCCAGGCGACGCCCGCGACCAGCGGCGGCGCGAACAAAGGCAGGATGCTGGCGGCGGCGATCAATCCCTTGAGCGGCGTGTTGGTGCGCACCACGATCCAGGAGAAGGCCAGCCCGATCACCACCGCAATCAAGGTACCGCCGCCGCAGGCGATCAGCGTATTGGCGAGCGCCTCGGCGACATTCGGATTGGCGAGCACGGTGAGGAAGTTGGTGATCGAGAGGTGGCGCAGGCTGAAACCGTCGACCACCGGATTAGTATCGGTCAGCGCCCCCAACAACAGAGTGAGGACCGGATAGATCACCAGAAAGCTTAAAATCGCCAACAGCAGCGCGACCCACAGGTAGGCCATCGCGCGCCGGCCAACATCCTCAACGCCACTGCGCGTCGCCCCGGTACGCCGGCCCGCCTGTCCGTTCAAAGCGCTTTCCCCCTCGGCGGCCAAAGTGGTCGTCTTTAATTCTTATTGCGGCCGAGCCTAGTCGATGGCGCGGTCGGCCGGAAGTAGCAGAAAGTCGGTTGCAGGCCGTCATCGTCGGGCCAGCGTGGTGAGGTTAGGGCGTGAAATCCATGAATCCCGCTTTGTTGCGGACTCAAGTCGGACATCGCCGGAGGTGCGAAAAGAGCCAATCAGCGACATCGGCGGTCGGCTACTCAATCACCTCGTCAGCGATGGCGAGCATTTTGTCGGGTATCTCGACCCCCAGTGCCTTGGCGGTCTTGAGATTGACGACGAGATCGAATTTGATCGGCTGCTCGATCGGCATATCGCCAGGTTTCGCGCCCTTCAGAATTTTGTCAACATAAGTCGCGGAACGGTGAAACAAATCAGTAATATTTGCTCCATAAGTCACTAGCGCGCCAGCCAATGCGTACTCGCGGGGGCCGGCGGCAACCAGCGGGAGCTGATGATTAAGTGAGAGTTCGGCAATGCGTTGGCGAATGCCAAAAAACAGAGCATCGCCCATCATAAAAATAGCGTCCAGCTTGTTTGCCTGCCCCATTGCACTAAACGCAGTCTCGATATCTTGCGGGGTACGGGCTTCCAAATCGGAGATTCTCATCCCGGCCTTTTCCGCTGCATCTTGTAATTTGAGCAGGGCAGTTCGGTGGGACCCTACGTTTGGGTTTATCAGAATGCCGAGGCGGTTCAGACCAGGAAGCATACCTCGCGTAAGGTCGAGATGCTTCGAGAGGCTTTCCATCTGCATGGCAGCCAGCCCTGTTACATTTCCGCCAGGATGTGCAAGAGTTGCCGCAAGGCCATATTCGGTCGGATCGTCCTCGTAGAAACCCATAACGATCGGAACACTGGTGGTGGCCTTATGCACCGCAAGAATCGATGGAGCGCTAGTTGCGAATATAACGTTGACTTTTGACTCGA
>DATBYN010000179.1:0-7422 GCA_036513695.1 Bradyrhizobium sp.
AACCCGACCTGGATTTCCGACTGGAACCCGGAAGATGAGACGTTCTGGAACACCAGGGGCAAGGTCGTCGCTCGGCGCAATCTGATCTGGTCGATTGTTGCCGAGCACATCGGATTTTCGGTCTGGCTGATCTGGAGCATCGTCGCGACCAAACTGCCGGCCGCCGGCTTCCACTTCACCACCGACGAGCTGTTTCAGCTGGTGGCGCTGCCCGGATTGATCGGCTCGCTGATGCGGTTCCCCTACACCTTTGCAGTAACGACTTTCGGCGGCCGCAACTGGACCATCTTCAGCGCTGCGGTGCTGTTCATTCCGACGCTGGCGCTCGCTTATTTCGTCAGCCATCCCGAGACGCCGTTCTGGCTGATGCTCGTGGTCGCCTCCACGGCGGGTCTCGGCGGCGGCAATTTTGCTTCGAGCATGGCCAATATTTCCTTCTTCTATCCCGATCGGATGAAGGGCTGGGCGCTTGGTCTGAACGCGGCCGGCGGCAATATAGGCGTCTCAAGCGTCCAGTTGCTGACGCCCATTCTGATGGGGCTCGGCATTTTCAACCTCTATCAGGCAACGCCGGTCAGCGGCGTCTACCTGCAAAACGCCGGACTGATGTGGATCGTGCCGCTTGCGATCGCGCTGTTCGGCGCGGTGTTCTTCATGAACAACCTCACCTCGGCCAAATCCTCGTTCAAGGACCAGATCGCTATCATCGGCCGCAAGCATACCTGGATCATGTCCATCATCTATATCGGGACGTTCGGCTCCTTCATCGGTTACTCCGCCGCGTTCCCGCTTCTGATCAAGACGCAATTTCCGGCAGTCACGATTGCGATCGCATTCCTTGGACCGCTGGTGGGCTCGCTGGCGCGTCCGTTCGGTGGCCTATTGGCCGACAAGGTCGGCGGCGCGATCATGACGTTCTGGAATTTCATTGCGATGGGTGCTGCCACGATCGGCGTGCTGTACTTCGTCGGCGTCAAGGATTTTACCGGCTTCCTGGCGATGTTCCTGATCCTGTTCGTCACGACTGGGATCGGCAACGGCTCGACCTACCGGATGATCCCGTCGATTTTCCGCGAGGAGAATCTGCGCAAGGCAAAGGGCGCCGGCGAAGCCGGCCGGGCGCTCGCCTTGAAGACCGCCGGCATCGAGAGCGGCGCCGCGCTCGGCTTCATCGGCGCGATCGGCGCTTGCGGCGGCTATTTGATCCCGAGCGGCTTCGGCAAGTCGATCGCGATCACCGGCGGCCCGCAACTGGCGCTCGTGATCTATCTCGCGTTCTACGCGGTCTGCCTGGCGCTCACCTGGTGGTTCTATCTGCGCCGCAGTCCGGTGGCGTCGAGCGCGACGAGCCTCGCCGAAGCGCGGGTGTGAACCACAAGAACGGCCTCCGGCATCAAAGCCTTGCCTCTCTCCGCGCGCGGGGAGAGGTCGGGTGAGACGAGAAACCGCAAGCCAAGGAGACAGAGATGACACCCGATCAAGTCAAACTTGTACAAGAGAGCTTCGCCAAGGTCGTACCGATTGCAGATCAGGCGGCGGGGATCTTTTACGATCGCCTGTTCGAGATCGCGCCTTCAGTGAAATCGATGTTTACCGGCGACATGGCCGAGCAGCGGCGCAAGTTGATGACGATGCTGGCGGCGGTCGTCAACGGCCTGGGCAATCTTGAATCGATATTGCCCGCCGCGAGCGCGCTCGCCATCCGCCATGTGAGCTACGGCGCCAAGACGGAGCATTATCCCGTCGTCGGCTCCGCGTTGCTGTGGACTTTGGAAAAGGGACTAGGCGATGCCTGGACGCCCGAAGTCGCGGACGCATGGACGGCAGCTTACGGCACGTTGTCCGGCACATGATTTCCGAAGCCTATGGCCGCCCCCAAGCCGCCGAATAGGAATACACCGTGAGTGAACCGCTGGTTGTCGTCGGCAACGGAATGGCCGCTGCGCGTCTGGTCGACGAACTAACGAAAAGAGCGCAAGGACGCTACGCGATTGCCGTGATCGGCGACGAGCCGCGACTTGCCTATAATCGCGTGCTGCTGTCGTCGGTATTGGCGGGCGAGACCGCGTCGCACGATATCGAGCTCAAGCCGGCCGCGTGGTGGCGCGACCGCGGGGTCACCCTGAAATATGGCTGCGTCGCCACCGAGATCGATGTCGGCCGCCGCGAGCTCAAGATCGCGAATGAAGAGAGCATCGCGTTTTCCAGGCTCGTCCTGGCCACCGGCTCGGCGCCGCTGCGGCTCAATGTGCCCGGCGCCGATCTCGCCGGCGTCCATACGTTTCGTGACTCAAGGGACGTCGATTTGTTGCTGACTCTTGCCGCGCAGAAGAAGCGCGTCGTGGTGGTCGGCGGCGGATTGCTGGGGTTGGAAGCAGCTTACGGCCTCGCCAAGGCCGGCGCGCCGGTCACGCTGGTCCATCTGATGGACCGGCTGATGGAGCGCCAGCTCGATGCGCCGGCGGCGGAACTGTTGAAATCGCTGGTCGAACGCAAGGGCATAAAAATCCTGCTCAATGCCAACACCGCGCGTATTCATGGTGAGACACGCGTCGAAGCTATTGAGCTGACCGATGGACGTCGGATCGACGCCAATGCGGTTATCTTCGCGGCCGGGATCCGGCCGAATGTCGCGCTGGCAAAGGAGGCCGGCGTTCCCGTCAATCGCGGCATCGTCGTCGACGATCATCTCGAGACCGGTGCGCCAGGTATCTTCGCGCTCGGCGAATGCGCCGAGCATCGCGGCATCTGTTATGGCCTGGTCGAGCCAGCCTACGATCAGGCGCACATCCTGGCGCAACATCTCGCGGGCAGGGCATCCAGCTACCAAGGCAGCGTCGTCGCCACCAATCTGAAGGTCTCCGGCGTCAGCGTGTTTTCTGCCGGCGATTTCATGGGGGCGGATGGAACCGAAACCATCGTCCTCAACGATTTCAGGCACGGAACTTACAAAAAGCTGGTGATATCGGACGGTCGCCTGAGCGGCGCGGTGTTGGTCGGCGATACCGGCGACGCGTTGTGGTACCTGGAATTGATCCGCAACCGCGAGCCGATCGCAAGAATTCGCAAGGATATGATCTTCGGCCGCTCGCTCGCTTTCCGCTTCGAGGCGGCGTGACCTGATGAACCGACGATCAGAATGACAAAATATCTAGAATGACAAATATCTAGAATGACAAATATCGATCCAGCCCTTCGCACCACGCGAACCACCTGTCCCTATTGCGGGGTCGGCTGCGGCGTATTGGCGACGCCCGACGGCAATGGCGGCGCGGCGATAGCGGGCGATCCAGACCATCCGGCCAATTTCGGCCGGCTGTGCTCGAAAGGCTCGGCGCTCGGCGAAACGCTTGGGCTTGAGGATCGCTTGCTCTACCCGATGATCCGCTGCAGCAAGGGCAGCATGGAGCGGGTCGCCTGGAGCGACGTGCTCGACCATGTCGCGCATCGCCTTGCACACATCATCAAGCGCGACGGCCCCGGCGCGGTGGCGTTTTATCTCTCGGGGCAATTGCTGACCGAGGATTATTACGTCGCCAACAAATTGATGAAGGGATTCATCGGCAGCGCCAATGTCGATACCAATTCGCGGCTGTGCATGTCCTCGACCGTCGCCGGTCACCGCCGCGCGTTCGGCGCCGACACCGTGCCCGGCTGCTATGACGATCTCGACCAGGCCGACCTGCTGGTGCTGGTCGGCTCCAATGCGGCGTGGTGCCATCCGGTTCTGTTCCAGCGCATGCTCGCCAACAAGCAGACGCGCGGCGCGCGCATTGTGGTGATCGATCCGCGCCGGACAGACACCGCAGGCGATGCCGATCTGTTTCTGGGATTGAAGCCGGGTACCGATACCGCGCTGTTCTCTGGGCTGCTCGCCCATCTCGCGGAGGCCGGCGCGCTCGATTCCGACTATGTCATGCGTCACACGTCCGGCTTCGACGAAGCGTTCGCGCGTGCGAAAAGCGTCGCCGGCAGCGTTGGCGCGACCGCATTGGCGACCGGCCTCACCGAGCAGGACGTCGCTGAATTCTTCCAGATGTTCAAGAATACCCCGCGCGTGGTGACGCTGTTTTCGCAGGGTGTCAACCAGTCGGCGCAGGGTACCGACAAGGTCAATGCCATCCTCAATTGCCACCTCGCGACGGGGCGGATCGGCAAACCGGGCGCGTCGCCGTTTTCGCTGACGGGGCAACCCAATGCGATGGGCGGGCGGGAGGTCGGCGGGCTCGCCAATCAGCTCGCCGCCCACATGGCGTTCTCCCCCCCGGACATCGATCGCGTGCGGCGATTCTGGCAGGCACCGCGCATTGCCACCCATGAGGGGCTGAAAGCGGTACAGATGTTCGAGGCCATCGCCAGGGGCGAGATCAAGGCCTTGTGGGTGATGGGCACCAATCCCGCGGTGTCGTTGCCGGATGCCGACACCGCGCGCGCCGCGCTGAAAAAGCTCGAGCTGTTCGTGGTTTCGGAGAATGTGGTCGCCAACGATACGGTCAAAGCGGGCGTGCATGTGCTGCTGCCGGCACAGGCCTGGGGCGAGAAGTCCGGAACGGTGACCAATTCCGAACGACGTATTTCGCGGCAGCGTGCGTTCCTTAAGCCGCCTGGAGAGACAAAACCGGATTGGTGGATTGTCGGCGAAGTCGCAAAGCGTCTCGGCTTTGCCGCGGCCTTTGACTTTAAGTCAGCGGCGGACGTGTTCCGCGAACACGCCGCTCTCTCGGCGTTCGAGAATGGCGGTGGCCGCGATTTCGATATCGGCGCGCTGACGTCGCTGTCGGATGAGGCGTTCGATGAGCTGGCACCGGTGTTATGGCCGATCCGCGCCGGCGACAGCGAGCCGCAGCAGCGGTTTTTTGCCAATGGCGGTTTCTTTGCAAACGACCACAGAGCGCGCTTCATCGCGCCGGAAATTCCGGCGCTGCGAACCGAGACCACTGCCGGACGGCCGCTGCGATTGAATACCGGGCGCATCAGGGATCAATGGCATACCATGACCCGCAGCGGCATCAGTCCGCGGTTGGGACAGCATCTGCCGGAGCCGTTTGTCGAGATCCATCCCGACGATGCCATCAGGTATGGTGTATCCAATGGCAGCTTTGCGCGCGTTACGACCGACTTCGGCCAGTGCACGCTGAAAGTCGTGGTCAGCGAGCGGCAGCAGCGCGGCATGCTGTTCGCGCCGATCCATTGGAGCGAGCAAACCGCGTCGGCCGCGCGGATCGGCGCGCTGGTGGCACCCATCACCGATCCGTTTTCCGGCCAGCCCGAGAACAAGGCGACGCCGGTTTCGATCGTGCCGTACGAATACGTCTTCCGCGGTTTTGCGCTGTCGCGGCTGCCGCTGCAATTGCCTGCCCACGTCTGGTGGTCGCGGGTCACGGTAGCGGGCGGCTACGGCTATTTGTTCGCCGACAATGCCGATCTGGCGAGATGGCAAACATGGTTGGGCTCGGTCACGGGCGGCGATCTCGCCGAATACAAGGATTTCGGCGGCGGCGTCTATCGCGCGGCATCATTTACCGGAGATCGCATCGCGACCTGCCTGTTCGTCGGCCCGGCGCGGGATGCGGGCGATTGGGATGTGGTGAAAAGCCTGTTCGCGGCCGATGCGCTCAATGACGATCAGCGCCGAATGCTGCTGTCGGGCAAGTCGATGGACGGTCTCGCGAGCACAGGTCCCATCGTCTGCGCCTGTTTTGGGGTCGGCCGTACCACGATTTGTGATGCGATCGCGACGGGTGCGGGAACGGCCGCCGAGATCGGCGCGAAACTGAAGGCCGGCACCAATTGCGGCTCGTGCATTCCGGAATTGAAGCGATTGATCACGCAGAACGCAGTTGCGCCGTCGGATGAGAAGCGCAAGCAGGCTGCCGCAAGTTAAGATCGTAGCCCGGATGGAGCGCAGCGAAATCCGGGAAACCGCGAGCCGCGGACGAACTGTCCCGGATTGCGCTGCGCTCCATCCAGGCTACAAGATCTAACCGCCCTTGACCGCTCCGGCCGTCAGGCCTGCCACGATCTGGCGCTGCGCGAACACGGTGAGCAGCAACACCGGTAGCGTAACGATCAGCGCCGCTGCGGCGAGCGGCCCCCAGCTCAATTGGTCGAAGGAGATCATGTTATAGACGGCAACCGGCAGCGTGCGCGTTTCCCGCCCGGCCAGCACGATGCCGAAGACAAAATTGTTCCAGGAAAAAATCACCGCCAGGATGAACGCCACCGCGATCCCCGGCCGCGCGATCGGCAGTGCGACGTAGCGAAACACCTGCCAGCTTGTAGCGCCGTCGATCAGCGCCGACTCTTCGAGCTCCATCGGAGTGGTCTCGAAATAGCCGATCATGATCCAGATCACGATCGGCACCGTCACCACCAGGTGGATGATGATCTGCGGCCACAGCGTGCCGAGCAGTCCCAGCCACTGGAACAGCAGGAACAGCGGAATGAGGTAAGAGAGCCCGGGCGTGATACGCGCGATCAGGATCACGATTGCCGCCTTGTGCGCCCGCATGCGGGCAAGCCCGTAGCCCGCGGGCACGCCGACCAACAGCGCGAACGCCGTCGCCGCCCCCGTGACGATCAGGCTGTTGGTGAAATAGGTCGTGAACCGGTTGGAGGCGAAGACGGCAGCGTAATTGCCCCAATTGAAATGCTCGGGAATGAAGACCGGCGGATACGATGCGTTGTCGACCTCGAATTTGACGGACAGCGACAGCATCCAGAGAAAGAACAGCACCGCCGGCGACACGATGACGATGAGCGCGAAGGCGAGGCCGATCCGGCCGAGCAGGCGTCGGAGCGGGCTCATGCGATGCCTCCGGAGTCGTTCCAGTGCGTCGTCTGGCGCAGCCGGAGCAGCGCGCCTGCCAAGGCGACGATGAGCGCGAAGAACACGACCACGATCGCGGAGGCATAGCCGACGTCATAATAGACGAAGGCAACGCTGTAGAGATAAAGGTTGATGGTCTCGGAAGCGGTGCCGGGGCCTCCTTGCGTGATGGCAAAGATGATATCAAAGCTCTTCACTGCGTCGATCATGCGGATCATGGAGGCGATGAAGAGAAACGGCATGATCAGCGGCAGCGAGATGTAGCGGAAAACCTGCCAGCGGGTGGCGCCATCGATCAGCGCGCTCTCATACGGCTCGGCCGGGATCGCGGCGAGGCCGCCCAGCACGATCAGCATCACCAGCGGCGTCCATTGCCAGGTCTCGACCAGCACCAGCGAGGGAATCACGGTCGCGGGGTGAAATACCCAGAGCTGCGGCGGCACGCCGACCAACGACAACAGGTAATTGAGGATGCCGAGTTGCGGATGGAACATCATGGTCCACACCAAGGCGATGGCGACCGGCGTTGCCATCATCGGCAGAATGAAGAGGCCGCGCAGAAAACCGCGCATTGGAAATTTGGCGTGAAACAC
>DATBYN010000180.1:0-22068 GCA_036513695.1 Bradyrhizobium sp.
GAGCGGCTGCAGCCGATGGACCTGATGGCGCAACGCCTGGCCGCGCGCCGACGTCGGCCGGGCGCGGCCGAGCCAGGAAACGTCGACCGCGGAATTATCCCGCGAGGCCTCGCACCGCAACAAATCGCGCCAGATTTCGACGGCGGATTTGGCTTCCTGGATGTTCTCGAGAAAGGCGAGCTCGGTGTGATAGCGGCGCCAGCGGCCGGACTCGAACAATTCGGTGAGGTGCTCGAGCCGCCGCTCGGCAAGCGCGCACCAGCGCGCCACGATGTCGCGGCCCCGCGCCACGTCTAGACGGTGTGTCATGAACCAGCCCGCAAGAGAGAAAGACGGACGCGGACGCAACAGGGACGAATCAACCAGACGTGACGGATATATTTTGTGGAAAACCTCAGCGAAGTCCAGCGAGCGAGCCTACCAAAGCCCGGACAACGGCAGAAAGCCGTAGAAACCCGGGATTTTCCTTCCTACCCACAGTCAAGCAACGCCAAGGGATGGCAGGCAAGCCGCACGATGACAGTCGACTTTTTATTGAACGGGTAGAGTTTGTGGGCCTTGCCCAAAAACGAAAGACCCGTCCGGGGGGACAACCGGACGGGTCAAGCTATATGGGCGCTTGGGGTGGATGGGCGCTCGCGCCGTATACAGCCTCGTTGGGGAGGGATAACCGCTCCCACATGAATTGGTCGCGACAGGGTGGCGGGACGTTCAAACGGCGTTGCGATTTTTTTAACTTTTTGGCCGGCGGTTCCGGGGCCAAAAATCACTGCGCGGCGGGGCTTTTCGTATCGCCGGCGGCGGACCTGTCGGACGCCATGGCGGGAGCCGTCTGGCTCAAGGCTCTGGTCACGGAAACGTCATCGCGGTCCGCAGCATTTTTGGCCGCGGGCCGGTCCGAAACCGCGGCGCCCGGCGCGCTGGCAACGGCGGAAACCGCCGCAAAGGCATCCGCTTCGCCCGCGCCGAACAAATCGTCGCGGCCGGGGGAACCGAGATCGCGGGCGGTCTTCATCAGGGTCGCGCGCACCTCCTCCGGCTTCAACGCAGGATTGCGCTCCAGCATCAGCGCCACGAGGCCGGAGATGTAGGCGGCGGAAAACGAGGTGCCGGAGGTCATCTGATACTTTTCGTCCGGCGCGGGCAGGAAAATATCGACGCCGGGCGCAGCGATGGCGATATGGCTGCCGCGGTTCGATGCCGCAAACAGTTTGTCGTGGGCGTCGGTGGCGCTGACCGCAATCACATTCGGGTTAGCGGCCGGATAGAGCGGCGGCGATTTCGGTCCGGCATTGCCGGCGGCGGCAACCATCACGATGCCCTTTGAAGCGGCTGCGGCAATACCGCGCTCGATCAGCGCATCCTTCGGGCCTGCAAAACTCATATTGACGATCTGCGCCCCATGGGAGGCTGCGTAGTCGAGTGCTTTCAGCACCACGAAGGAGGTGCTTTCCGCGCCACTCGGCGCCGTCGCGAAGGCGCGGATCGCTACGATGTTCGCGGCCGGCGCACTCCCCATCAACCGGGCGTGCGCCACGATCACGCCGGCGATGCCGGTGCCGTGGACATGCGGCCCCTCTTTGCTGCCGAGCGCATCGAAAGAGTCGGAAATCGCGCCCGCGAGTTCCGGATGCTTGAGGTCGATGCCGGAATCGATCACGGCGATGGTGACGTTGGCGCCGTGGGCCAGCGTATGCGCTTCGGGCAATCGAAGTGTGGCGAGCGCGTATTGCGCGGGATCGCCTTCGGTCAAGACGGCCTGCTGTTCCTGCAGGACATAACGGAAATTCGGCTGCACCGAGCGAACGCCATCCCTTTCGAGTTCGCGGCCGACGACGTCTACCGTGCGGCCATCGGTGATGCGGAACAGACCGATGGTGGCGCCGACAAGCGGAAAATTCTGCGATGCAAGCCGCGTCAGGCGATGGCGCCGCGCTAGCTCGTCGGCCTGCGATCGGTCGATCACGGCCAGGATTTCATTGGCGGTCGCGCGCACGCCTTGCGCTACCTGCAGATTGTTGCGGCGCGGACCGTTGCTCTTGCCCTTGCCTTTGCCGGACGCCCCGCCGCTGCCGCCATCCGCCGAGGAAATCGGCTGATCGGAGCACGCGCCGTTGCTATCGCGATAGGCGTAGTTGCAGCCCCGATATGTCTTGAGATTAGGTGTCGTCCTGCCCAGTCCCGTAAGCGCCCGGCCGGCGATGCTGGGATCGATATGTGGCGTTACCACTACCGGCGGCGGAGCGACGGTCGGAGTGATGGTCGGGATGCGCGCCCCGACATTGAGGTTGGGCGTGCGCATGATGCTTTGCGCCCAAACCGCCTGACCATCGAGATAGGTAATCGACAGATACGCTACCGTCAACGCCAGTCCCGCACGCCATATCTTCGTCCGCCAACTGGCACGATCGTGGAACATGGGACCTCAGGTCGAAGAGGTGTATTGAAATTGCCCGCGCGGCTTTAAGGCGTAGCCACCGCGAGGCTGACAATCCGCTCGCTTTGCAGCTTGCTCATCAGGCCGGCGAATTCGTCCTTCGACATCGCCCGATCGCCGAATTGCAGCCGAAACATGCCACCCTTGGCGCCATCGACGACCGAGGCCTGATAATTGTCGAGCAGCGCGGTGATCTCGGCGATTCGGGCTTCCGGCGCGAACCGCACCAGCGCGCGCGGCGGCGCTTCCGGCCCTAGCGCGCGGGTGATCGGCTCGTTCGTGTTCAATGACGCGGTCTGGTAGGAGGCGGTCTGGTTCTTCACCAGCACCGCACCGATTATGCCGGCCTGCAGCAGCAGCACCACTGCGCCAAGGCTCGCCGACCAGGCCAGCGTCCGCGGCGAAAGCCTTGCGAAAAACTGCGATACCCGCGTGGAGAGGCTAAGCGATCGCGACGGATGGCGCGCGGGCTCGCCGTCGATCGCCGCGAACAGCTTCGCCATGGCACGCGCAGACGGCGCACCGAGGCTTTCGTTAAGATCGATGGTTTCGGCGTACTCTTCCCGGATCACCGCGTATTGCCTGGCGAGTTCGGGATCGCGGGCGAGCGCCTCGTCGACGCGGCGCGCATCGCGCGGGTTCAGCGTGCCGGCGGCGTGCCAGGGCAACAGCATCTCGATCCCACTGGGCTCTTGGTCCAGCATTTTTTTGCTCGCTGCCATCATGGCCAACCTCGCTCGATGCCGGCAGCCTTCAGCAGCTCGGCTAGTTTCTTGCGCGCATAAAACAAGCGCGTCTTGACGGTATTTTCCGGAATGCCGACGATTTCAGCCACCTCTTCCACGGATTTCTCGTGGTAGTAGACGAGATCGACGATCTCCCGATGTTCCGGCGTAAGCGCCGTCAGGCACTTGCGCAACGCTGCACTGGTATCCCTCTTCTGTACCGCCACCTCCGGATCGTCGGAGGAATCCTCGATTGCGTTGGCGGCCTCGTCATCCAGTTCAACGTCCTTCCTGCGCCGCAGCGCAGACAGGGCCTTGAATCGCGTAATAGCCAGGAGCCAGGTAGAAACGGCGGATCGGCCTTCGAACTTGCCAGCCTGACGCCACACATCGAGGAAAACCTCGCTGATGAGATCTTCCGCAACCTGCTCATCCCGCACGAGCCGAAGCCCGAAACGAAACACCCTGACATGGTGCCTTCCGTACAGCACCTGCATGGCGAGGCGGTCGCCTTGGGCGATCCGAGCGATCAGGACGTCGTCCGAAGCCGCCTGTGTCGCACTCAATGGCCGTCTCGCAAGGTTGGTCGGATTGGGTTGGCGGGTGGTTCGACGCCAAAGGCAAGATTCTTCAAATTATCACAAGGGTGCAGCCCTATTTGTGATCTACCGCACAGAAGCCGATTTTCCGCCGGCCATCGGGGCTGCGGGAGACCACGATACGCCAAGATTGGTATCATAGTATAGAAGAACCTTCTTCGCGCCCACTGACCCCGGTGGACCATACCAAGGCTTGGCCCGCAAGACAGTCTTCGATCGATCCATCGGCCTTTGCTCCCGGCCGATCCGGCGTATCCCATCGCGTTGCCCGCACCCGGCGAATTTCCATTACCGAACAAGGGCTACCACGGCGCTGAGCGGCCTGGATTCGGTTCCGAAAGATACCAAACCTAAAGGCTTTGCTCCCTAAGGTTTCAGCCGGATGCTTTGCTTCGACGGCGGGACATGGACAGCGCGGTTTCATTGCTTCAAGAGCTGACCTCCGACAGTGCGCTCGCGCGCGCTGATCGGCTGCCGTCGAACCTCTTGAAGCGCCGTGCCGGCCAGCGCCGCCAGATGCTCGGCGTGCAGGCCGTGAGTTACTCGCTCGGCACGCTGGTCCTTTTGGTCTATGGTTACGCCGGCACCATTTCGATCGCCATTCCCGCGGCGTATTTCGTGTCCGGCATCACGTTGGTCGGCTTCTTTGTGGTGCTGTCGGAAGCCCACGTCAACGACCGTTTCGAGGATCACTATCTCACGCTATTCCAGGTTGCCGGCCATATCTCGCTCCAGCTTGGCTTCCTGCTGGCGGCGCCCGAGATCGGTTACGCGTTTCTCAGCATTCTGTTCCTGATCTTCGGGTTCGGCGCGCTGCGCATGACCTCCCGCCAGGCGACTTTTGCCTGGACGCTGACGATGATGGGTTTGGCCCCGATCTTCCTGCTCACCACGACCCCGATCGGGATGCCGGTCGCGACGCCGATCGAACGCTTTGCCGCGATGCTTTGTTACGTTTTGACGATCGGACAGTGCGCCTTTGTCGGGCTGTACGGCAGTTCGTTACGCAAGGCGCTCTACCAACGCAGCTTTGAACTCAAGGCTGCCTACAGGCGGATCGAAGAACTCGCCGAACTCGACGAGCTGACCGGCTCGTTCAACCGCCGCTGTATCATGCGCATGCTGGATGACGAGATCAGCCGCGCCCACCGCATCAACACGCCCTGCTCGATCGCGCTGATCGATCTTGATTGGTTCAAGCGCATCAACGACGGCTACGGCCATCCCACCGGCGACGAAGTGCTGAGGACGTTCGCCATCACCGTGTTCGCCAACATCCGCAACATCGACAGGTTCGGCCGCTACGGCGGCGAGGAATTCCTGCTGGTGCTTCCCGACACGGAAAACGACGACGCCATTCGCATGCTCGACCGGCTGCGCGCCATCATTGCCGATCTCGACTGGAGCGCGTTCTCGCAAGGCATGCAGGTGACCATTTCCGCAGGCGTTGCGACACTACGACCGGATGAGACCGAGGATTTATTTCTAGCGCGCGCCGACAGTGCGCTTTACGCAGCCAAGGCGAAGGGACGCAACCGCATCGCCAACGCCTGAACCGCTTATTCCATTTTTCGGAGACGGAGAAACCGTCCCCACCCCGAACGCTCCAGGACAGGGTCATGAGTTCGAAATCCGCCGCCACTTCCGAAAGTCTGCTCGACGAGCTGCAGACCACACTCGCGCATGGGACCGTCGCGCGGCGGGTCGAGACCCTGCGCCGCGTCACGGATCTGTTCATCAATGGTGCGGTGGATTATTCCGACGAGCAGATCGCGCTGTTCGACGACGTCTTCCAGTGCCTGATCGTTCACATCGAAACCTCCGCCAAGGCGCTGCTCTCCAACCGTCTGGCCACGATCGGCACCGCGCCGCCGCAGACCATTCGCGCGCTGGCATTCGACGACCTGATCGAGGTGGCGGCTCCGGTCCTGTCCCGGTCGGAGCGGCTCGACGACGAGGCGCTGATCGAGGCCGCGCACAACAAGAGCCAGGCGCATCTGATGGCGATCTCGACGCGCAGGGTACTGAGCGGCGCGGTCACCGACGTGCTGGTGCTGCGCGGCAATGACGAGGTGATCCAGAGCACCGTCAATAATCCCGGCGCGGAGTTTTCCGAGCACGGCTTCACCCGTCTGGTCAGCCGCGCCGAAGGCGATGACGACCTTGCGACCTGTCTCGGCATGCGTCCGACGATCCCGCGGCACCTCTATTTGAAACTGCTCGCCAAGGCCTCCGTGACGGTGCGGGCGCGGCTCGAAGCCGCCCATCCGGAACATGCCCGCGACGTCCCGACGGCGGTGCAGGAGGCGACGCGGCGGGCGCGCACGGCGCCCTCGGCGATCACCAAGGAAACCGCGATCGCCCACGCGCTGGTCAAATCATTGTTTGAGGACGGCAGGCTCGACGAGCACCAGGTCGCCTCGTTTGCCGAAGCCGAAAAATTCGACGAAGCCAATGCGGCGGTCGCAGCCCTCGCCAACGTGCCGGTGGCAATCGCCGAGAACATGATGGTGGAAACCCGCGCCGAGGGCGTGATGATCTTGTGCAAGGTTTCGGCGATGTCGTGGTCGACCGTGAGAGCGATCATCAACATGCGCGACGCTCTCTCCGGGCTGGAGCCGTCCGATCTTGCCGCCTGCAAGGCCACCTACGAACGGTTGCGGCCCTCGACCGCGCAGCAGGTGCTGCGCTTCCACCGCATGCAAACGACCGCAGCGCCTGCGCCGGCGGCATAGCCCTAAGTCGTCCCTGCGAAAGCAGGGACCCATAACCACCGATGTTAGTTGTTAGAAAGCCGTCTGGCCCCAGCGCTACAAAGAGAGGCCGCGGCGTATGGGTCCCTGCTTTCGCAGGGACGACAAATTCTAAAACCGCAGCAGCTTCGATCCCGCCAGCGCGCCGATCGCGGTCACGAGCGCGGTGGCGATCGAGTACCAGGTCGCCACGAATAGTGGCGAATCGTCGGTGCAGTGCGAGGCATACAGCGTCGCCGCCAAACCCGCCGACAACAATCCGGCGATCGCGCCGGCCACCGCCGGCCGCGCCGGAGCGCCATGGCGCAGGCCGATCAGCGCCGCCGCGAGCAGCGGCAGCGACATCAGCGGAATAGCGGTCAGGCAGATCCGCGAATTGCTGCCGACCAGCCGCGTCATCATCGGGAGCCGCTGCGGCATCATCATTTCGCAGCCGATCCCGGCGAGGAGAATTCCTGCTGGAATCAAGAGCAGCCAGCCCCAGGCCCGCAACGACACTTCGGGCCGCGACAAGTGCAGGCTGACGGCGATCGCAGAAATCGCCAGCGCCAGCGTCACAGCGAACTTCAAATCGAAGAACGGATTATGCATCGCGGTCATGACATCGGGACGGACGCCGAGGCCCGCGAAGAAGATCGCGATCGAGACCGGTGCCGCCGACAATAGCGCCAGCGCCAGCACGAAGGCGACCGGCTGCGCGCGATGCGCGTTGTCGGCGGCCAGCGTCCTTATCAGCTGATCGGTCTCCATTTTCATTGTTCCCGCAGTTTGGCGGTCAGGCTGGCAAGCCCTCGATGCAGCGCCACCCGTACTGCGCCCTCGCTCATCGAAAATTTCGCCGCAGTATCCCTGATCGATGCGCTTTCGACCGCGATCGACTGCAGCACGTCACGCTGGCGCGCCGGTAGCGACTGCAACTGGGCCGCGACCTCGCCCGCGGAGGCGGTCTCGGCCGTCGGCTCGCCCGGGATCGTCTCGGCGAAATCGTCGATATTGACGAAAACCCGGCGGCCGCGACGGCGGAGTGCATCGATCAGCTTGTTGCGGGCAATCGCAAACAGCCACGGTGCGAACGGCGCGTTCACATCCCAGGTATGCCGCTTCAGATGCACCGCCAACAAAATGTCCTGCACGATGTCCTCGGACTGATCGACCGGTTGTCCTGCCCGCGCCAGACCGCGGCGCGCCGCGGCGCGGAGCACCGGGGTCACGGCCTTGAGCAGGCGATGATACGCCACGCTGTCCCCTGAAATGGCCGACCGCATCAGGCCGGTCCATTCGTCTTCACGTTCGCGCACGCGCGCTCCCACACTGCAATTCGCTCGATCTTTCAATTTGTTACGCCAGAAGGCAGCGATCACGAAATCGTGATCAAAGCTCCCGCGCATCGCGATCACCGCGCCCGCGGCGGGGCGCGACGACAAGTTCATCGGTGGGCAGCCTCATAACATCGATCGCTGCCGCTGACACGGCCGCCTTGATTCCAAAAAGGATTTTGACGGACCGAAACGCGGGCCAGCGCCCGCTGGGCACCAAGCATTTGCCCTGCTTTCGCCCGGTCTAGCCCGAAGATTCCCTTTTTTTGCCCCGCTACGGACACGGCTCAGGGTCTCATTTCGGCCGGGGACTGGCAAAAAGGGGAGATTGCCAATGACGATCAAAGCCAACGGGCGTTGGGCATTGATGCTTGCAGCAGGGCTTTTGGTATGTTTCGCAGGGTCGTCGCAGGCGGCGCCGGCGAGCGCGGACAACACGACAGCGAGTTCGAAACCGGAAACTGCCGCTGGGGCGCCCATTGCGCTGAGCAAATACACCAAGCACGCCTCCCGCCAGGGCAAGAGCGACGCCAAGAACGACGTACAGCGTAAATCCAGCAAGGAGACGCTGAAATCTCCGGCTCCGAAGAAGGCCGATGACGTCGCGGCCGACGAGGCCGGCGACACGACCGCCTCTTCTGCGATGCCGCCCTCAGTCGCCAACGCCAATGCGGAACTGGCCACGGGCGATACGCCGACCGCCGCCAACGCCAAGGCGATGTCCGCGCACGCCAGCGACATTCTGCAGACCGCACCCGGCAATGAGGCCAACACCAGACCGGCCGCCGAGACCCAAATCGTCGCGGCCGATCAGCTCAACGATGTCGATCGCGCGCTGCACGAGACCGCGACACCGGCGCAGGCGCCCGCACCGGCAATAGCCTCCGCGGAGCCGCCAGCTGCACCGACGCCGCAGCCGGCGCCAATGATGGCCGCCGCGAGCAATGAAAGCACGACCTGGGATCAGACCTCCCTGATCGGCAAGATCTTCATCGGCTTCGGCGCGCTGCTGACCATGGCCTCCGCCGCCCGCATGTTCATGGCGTAGCCGACACCACCACCTTTCTCCATAGCGGGGGGAACGAAGCAATCCAGCGACTGCACAGGCAGGCTGGGTTGCTTCGTCGCTGAGCCTGTCATCGGGCGCGCATTCGCTCGACCCGTTGGCTCCTCGCAACGGACCCCCTTGAAGCCCACCCCGCCAGCGGGCACATTGCCGGCAAAATCAGATGCGGGGTGAAGCATGAGCACGTTCGAACACATCATCGTCGAAAGCAAAGGCGCGGTCGGCGTCATCACCCTGAACCGCCCAAAAATGCTCAATGCGCTGTCGTTCGGCGTGTTTCGCGAGATCGCCGCAGCCGTCGACGATCTCGAAGCCGACGATAGCATCGGATGCATCCTCGTCACCGGCAGCGAAAAGGCCTTCGCCGCCGGCGCCGACATCAAGGAGATGCAGCCGAAGACCTTCATCGACATGTTTTCCAGCGATTTCGCTTCCATCGGCGGTGACCGCATCGCCAATTGCCGCAAGCCGACGATCGCCGCGGTCAGCGGCTACGCGCTCGGTGGCGGCTGCGAACTGGCGATGATGTGCGACATCATTATCGCGGCCGAGACCGCGAAATTCGGCCAGCCCGAGATTACGCTCGGCACCATTCCCGGCATCGGCGGTACCCAGCGATTGACGCGCGCGGTCGGCAAGTCCAAGGCGATGGACCTGTGTCTCACCGGGCGGATGATGGATGCCGCGGAAGCCGAGCGCTCGGGGCTGGTCAGCCGCGTCGTTCCGGCAGACAAATTGATGGAAGAGGCACTGGCGGCTGCGGAGAAAATCGCTTCGATGTCGCGGCCGGCGGCTGCAATGGCGAAGGAAGCCATCAATCGCGCTTTCGAGACGCCGCTGTCGGAAGGAATGAACGTCGAACGCAATTTGTTTCATTCCACCTTTGCGCTCGAGGACCGCTCCGAAGGCATGGCGGCCTTCATCGAGAAGCGCAGGCCGGTGAATAAGAACAGGTAGCTCGTCGTCCCGGCCAAGCCAACGGGTCCGGCCTTCGGCCGGCCCGATGACAGGCTCCGCGCGAGCCGGGACCCATAACCACCGATGTATCGATTTTGCAAAGCTGGAGCGACCATTCGATGCAACAAGAAACATCGGTGGTTACGGGTCCCCGCCTTCGCGGGGACGACATTGAATTATGCCTCGCGGCTCCTCACCAGCGCGGCGCTGACCAGCGCGCGGTAGGCGCGCTCAGAGAGTGTCGTCGGCTTTTTCAGGCCGAGCCGCGCCAGGCATTCGCTGTCTCCGGCATCCGGCTGGCGGAAAAACCCCTGCCACAACAATCCCGGCAGCCGCCGCGGTGAGCGCTGCGCCACTTGCAGGATTTCCAGAGCCGGGATCAGCCGTTGTTCAATTTCAGTAAAATCGCTGCCGAACGGGAACGATGGCAGCAATCCCGCCTCGCGCGCGGGTTTTAGCGCGCTTGCGATCCGCTCCGGAAAATTCTCACGGTGCGCGGGGGGAATCTCAAAATTTTGCGGCAGCTTGCCGGCATCCTTGGCCTGGCGCGCGAGTTCGGCCTGAAAGCGCGAATCGGTAACCGCGAGCATCGCCGCGATTACATCGGCGTCGGATTTTCCTTTGAGATCTGCGGCGCCATATTCCGTGACGATGACGTCGCGCAAGTGCCGCGGAATGGTCTCGTGGCCATAGCTCCAGCGGATGTTCGATTGCGCCTTGGCGCCGGCCTGCCGCGTCGCTTCGAGGGCGAGGATGGAGCGCGCGCCGACAAGCGCGAACGCCTGCGCCACAAAATTATATTGGCCGCCGACACCACTGACGACCTGTCCGTTTTCAAGGCCGTCGGAAATCACGGCCCCCATCAAGGTCGCCATCATCGCATTATTGACGAAGCGGGCATCGACACGAGCGCGGCGCTTTACCTCCTCCTCACCATAGAGCTCGTTGGTAAAGGAAACCGGCATCATCTGGACCCGCGCAATCTGGCTCGGGCTCATCTCGCGCAGCGCGCGATAAAACGATTTCGGTCCGAGAAAGAACGCGCCGTGCAGCACGACGCCGTCGACCTCGCGCTTGAGGATGCCGGCGTCGATCAGGCCTAAAAACGCCTCGAACAGCATTTCGCTGACGCCATAGAGGCCCTGCTCGAACGAACCGGTTTCCAGCGCCGCGAGTTGCTCGGTGCCCGGCGCGAGCCGCCTCATGATCTCGCGAAACTGCCCATTATCGCGATGACGAACGATCAGCCCCTGCGCCAGCGCGTCGCCGACCTGCCCGATGCCGATCTGCAGCGTGCCGCCGTCGCGCACCAGGCCAGCTGCATGCAGACCGATCGCATATTTAGTGTCGGTGATCGGCTCGGACGGCGGCGCGAACAGCGGAAATTCGGTCGCGGGGCTCTCGAGCACCGCGGAAAATTCCTCGCAACCTAGGTCGCCGACACCCGGCATGAACGGCAGTTCGGAATTGACCTGGCCAATCAGCTTGAATGCGGCGCGGCCCTCGCGGCGGGCGCGCAAGATATCCAGCGTGGTATCGGTGTTGCAGCTCAGGCTGTAGCGCGTGATCCCATCGACCACGCGCTTTGCGACCAGCTGCGTGACGACGTTGAGCCCACGCGCCAAAAGATAAGATGCGGCATGGGTGTAATTTGCGGAGATGTAATGCTGCTGCGCAAACGGTACGTGCAGCCACCTTCCCGCCAGAAAGAAGAACTCGATCACTTTGATATTGGGCGGCAGCGCACCCGCATGCAGCGCATCGGCATAGGCGAGATCGGGATAAGCGCCGAACAGCCGATCGATCACCGGCGCGATGAAGCGCCGCTCCAGCAAATTCGAAGGTTTTGGTTTTTCCAGCGTCAGCGCTGAAAACAACGTCAGGTTGATCGAGCGGTCGGCTCTGGCGCGCGCGTAGAGCGCATTGACGATGTGGTTGGCCTTGCCGAGCCCGAGCGGCAATCCGACCACCAGATCAGTCCCGACATCGCGGATGATATCCTCCGCAATGGCCTCGGGGTCGGTGAACAGCTTTGGCATCCGGTGCAAGCCCAAATGGGACAGCCGACAGCCCTGGAATCGGACGCAGCCGCAAACCTCTATAGCGCATTTGGGAATGTGCTATCCTCCGTGCCGTAAAAATAACAAATAAGGAAACCGGGGAGTGAAACGATGTTCACCAGACGCAGTGTTCTACTTGGCTCGATTGCGGCCGGAGTAACCATGACCAACCGAAACGCCCACGCCAAAGCATCACAGCCGGCAACGCCGGTGAATTTCGACGTTCCCGCAGGCGCCTGCGATTGCCACACCCATATTCACGGCGATCCCGACAAATTTCCGTTCTTTTCAGGCCGCGTCTATACGCCGGAGCTGGCATCGCCCGAGGAGATGTCGGCGCTGCACAAGGCACTGCACATCGAGCGGGTGGTCATCGTGACGCCGAGCGTCTACGGCACCGACAATTCGGCCACGCTGTTCGGGATGAAGGAACGCGGCGCGACCGCGCGCGGCGTCGCCGTCATCGACGAGAAGACGCCGGAAAGCGACCTCGATGCCATGAGCCAGGCGGGCATACGCGGCATCCGGCTCAATCTCGCAACCAGCGGCGTCAACGATCCCAATGTCGGGCGCGCGCGCTTTCAGACGGCGATCGAGCGCGTCAAGAACCACAACTGGCATGTGCAGTTGTTCACGTCTCTCGCCGTGATCTCCGCGATCAAGGATCTGGTCGCCACTTCACCGGTGCCTGTCGTATTCGATCATTTCGGCGGCGCGCAGGCTGAGTTCGGCGTCGACCAGCCGGGCTTTTCGGACCTGCTGGCGCTGGTGACATCGGGCAAGGCCTACGTAAAAATCTCTGGCGCCTATCGCGCGTCAAAACTCGCGCCCGACTATCCGGATGCCGCGCCGCTTGCCCGCGCGCTGATCGTGGCGAACGTCGAGCGCATCGTCTGGGGCACGGATTGGCCACACCCGAATTCGGTGACGCCGCCCGACAAGAAGCCGACCGAGGTGACGCCGCTGTACCAGATCGATGACGGCCGCCTGCTCAATCAGCTTCCGGTATGGACGCCGGATGCGGCGATCCGCAAAACCATTTTGGTCGATAATCCGGCCCGGCTTTACGGATTTTGAGAGCTGGCGCAGGTAGCCGCGCGGCCAGGAATCATGGGCATGTGCCCGCATCAGGATGGGTGGCGCGCCGGCCATTGCGGCGTGTGGCTGCCGAGCGGCATCGCCGGGCGGGCCCAGAACGCCGGTGTTTTCGACAGCATGGCCGAATGGCGCACGGCCCGCAGCGGACCAAAGCCCGATTGCATCTCTTCGACAAAGGGCCTGACCGCGTCGCCCTTCAAGTCTTCGGTCTTGAAGCCATCGGCGACGCGGCCGAGATTCCACAGCCATCGCCCGGTCTGCGCCAGCGAAACGCGGACATGCCAGCTGCCGCCCTCGCGCGACTGCCGCGCCTTCGCCATCGTCGCGCCGAACGCCATCAGATAGCCGGTGGCATGATCGAGCATCTGCGCCGGCAATTCCTTTGGCCCCTCGACCCCGGCGGCCTCTCCTTCGGCGTGATTGAATCCGGTTGCGGTCTGCACCAGCGAGTCAAAGCCGCGCCGTTCCGCCCACGGTCCGGCATGGCCGTAGGCCGACAGTGACACGTAGACGATGCCGGGATTGATACGCGCCGCTTCCTCCGGCGAGAAATCGAGCGAAGCGATCGCGCGCGGGCGATAACCTTGCGAGAAAATATCGGCCTGCGCGAGAAGATCGCGCAATATGCCCCGCCCCTGCTCGCTCTTGAGCTCGACAAAGCTGGTCAGCTTGCCGCGCCCGGTGTCGATGGTGAGCCAGGGGATCGCCGGCAGATCGGGACCTGAAATCAGCAACACATCGGCGCCGTGGACGGCGAGCGTGCGGCCCGCGACCGGACCCGCGATCACCCGCGACAGGTCGAGCACGCGCAGGCCTGCGAGCGGACGATTCCCCGCGGGCCACGGCCTTGGCGCCGCCTCACCGATCTTTTCAATCACGACTGGCGGCAACGCGGCGAGCATCTTGGCGTGCGGCAGATCGGACCATTCTTCATACGAGCGCATCAGCGCAACCACGCAGCCGCCGGCATAGGCGGCCGTCTCGAACGCCTCGCCGTCCCATTGCATCAGGGCAGCCTGCACCTCGTCGCGTTCCGGCTTGCAGCCCAGGACCTTGCAGACGGCGTCGCGATGATGTGGGAAATTGGTGTGCAGCCGGACAAAACGCTGATCGCGGGTTTTGTAGATCCCGGCGATCGCATCCCAGGCCGGCGGCGGCGGCTTGCCGTCGACGCGCAAATAGCGCTCGCTGCGGCATTCGACGACGGCATGGCGCATATCGACCGCGACGTCCTGGCTTTGCCCTGAGCGCGATTTCCAGATTTGCGCGGCGGCCAGGCCTGCGGCGGCAATGCTTACCTGGGCTGCTGCGGCCACGCGAAACGATGACGGCAGTTGCGGTCCTTCCCCCGTCAGCGTGACGGCGTCGAGCGCCGAAAGCTCGCCGCCGGCCGAGGTCCAGATGTCGGAGAGGATTTTTCTGGGGCTTTGCATGATCCTCACTCTTCCCTTAGGAGTCCAAAGCTCTGCCTTACCATGGAAGGAGTTGCAATGGCTGCCATCGATCCAGTAACTGCCGGGGGCGTTTTGCTGGCGACCGCCGCAACCGACGCGGTCTATGTCATGTTCACCTCGGCCGTGGTGGCGCGCAAGCGCGTGCCGGCGGCGACCTGGAGCAGCATCTGGTATCTGCTCTCCTCCTACGCGGTGATCAGCTATACCGAAAACTGGGTCTATGTCGCCTTCGCGGCGATCGGTTCATGGCTCGGCGCGTTCGTATCGATCACCTACCTGCACCGGCCGCCCGGCGGTCCGCCGATCGGCGCCGCGCCTGAATGAGTTGCCGTATTACCAGCTGTCATCATCCGCGAAAGCGGATGATCCAGTATTCCAGAGACGTCGGTGATAAAACCGTGAAGCCGCGGCGTACTGGATACCCGCTTTCGCGGGTATGACGACCGATTGTGTTGCGGGCAGCTGCCCTAATGAAAATCCCGCGAGGGCGGCAGGATGCGCACGTTGCGCGGATGACGGATTTTTTGCGCCAGGCTTTGTGGATGGTCACGGCGGTCGTCGTTGAGCGGCTCAACCAAGGCAGGTCCGGCCGGCACGGGAGGTTTTCGATTGAGCGCATCATTCGCCAGCCCCACCAGATCGCGGGAACGATCGAACAGCCGCTGCGCGACCAGATGGGTGACCTGTTCCGGACTGCTCTGGATATAGCCCTCGACCAGAATGAGCCGCGCGCCCATCACTTCCTTGCGGAACCGCTCCATGACCTTCGGCCACACCACGATATTGGCGATACCGGTTTCGTCTTCCAATGTCATGAAGACGACGCCCTTGGCGCTCCCCGGACGCTGCCGCACCAGCACCACACCGGCACAGCGGACATTTTGGCGGTCGCGATCGTGACAGACACTAGCGCAGGGAATGACGCCTTCGCTCGAAAACTTCAGCCGCAGAAATTCCATCGGATGGCCTTTGAGCGATAGCCGGATGGTCTGGTAATCGGCGACCACTTGCTCCGGCAGCGGCATCAGCGGCAAGGGCTGCGCATGCTCGTCGGGCTGCTCGCGCGCAGTGGCGATTTCGAACAGCGGCAGCGGCACGTCATCGGGTAGCCGCCGCACCGCCCAAAGTGCTGCGCGGCGATCAAGGCCGATGGAGTGAAACGCATCGGCATCCGCCAGCAGGATCAGCGCGCGCTTGGGCAAACCGGTGTCGCGGGCAAAGTCTTCCAGCGAAGTGAAGGAGCGGCGTTGGCGCGCGGCAACGATGCGCTCGGCCCAATCTTCGGCTCCTCCATCGTCATTCCGGGGCGTCGCGGCAGCGACGAACCCGGATGTGCAATTGCACATCGGAGAATCTCGAGATTCCGGGTTCACGCTTCGCGTGCCCCGGAATGACGATTGAATTTTTTTCAACCGCTCCTCGTCCGGATCATTCCACCTGAATCCGTCGATCTGCCGAAAACCGAGCCGCACCGCGTGATAGTTCCCGCACTTCTCTTCCAGCGTGTTCTGCGCGTGGCTGAACGACACATCGATTTCGCGGACCTCGACGCCGTTCTTGCGCGCATCGCCAACGATCTGCGCCGGGGCGTAAAAACCCATCGGCTGCGAATTCAATAACCCGCAGCAAAATGCATCAGGATGGTAATGCTTCAGCCATGACGAGACATAGACGAGCTGCGCGAAACTCGCGGCGTGGCTTTCCGGAAAGCCATAGCTGCCGAATCCCTTGATCTGATCAAAACAGCTTTTGGCGAATTCGGGATCGTAGCCGCGCGCGATCATGTTGTTGATCAGCTTGGATTCGAATTTTCCGATGGTGCCGACATTGCGAAACGTCGCCATCGCGCGGCGCAAGCCGTTGGCCTCTTCGGAGGTGAATTTTGCCGCCTCGATCGCGATCCGCATCGCCTGTTCCTGGAACAGCGGCACGCCAAGCGTCTTGTGCAAAACTTTATACAGCTCGTCCTTTTCGCCATGTGCTGGAGATGGCGACGGGTAGCTCACCTTCTCCTGGCGATTGCGGCGGCGAAGATAGGGGTGCACCATATCGCCCTGGATCGGGCCCGGCCGCACGATCGCGACCTCGATGACGAGATCGTAAAATTTCCTCGGTTTTAGGCGCGGCAGCATATTCATCTGGGCACGGCTTTCGACCTGGAATACGCCGAGCGATTCACCCCGGCACAGCATGTCGTAAACCGGCTTGTCGTCCTGAGGGATAGTTGCGAGCTCGTAGCGCTGGCCTTTATGATCCGCGATCAGGTCAAAACATTTGCGGATGCAGGTCAGCATGCCCAGTGCCAGCACATCGACCTTCATCATGTTCAAGGCATCGACGTCGTCCTTGTCCCATTCGATGAAAGTGCGATCCTCCATTGCGGCATTGCCGATCGGCACGTAAGTGTCGAGCCGGTCCTGCGTCAGCACATAGCCGCCGACATGCTGCGAGAGGTGTCGTGGAAACTCGATCAGCTCGGTTGCAAGTTCGACCGCGAGTTCGACCATCGGGTTTTTTGGATCGAGCCCTGCCTGCTTGACCTGCATTTCGTTCAGCCCCTTGCCCCAGCTGCCCCACACCGTATCGGCCAGCGCGGCGGTGACATCTTCCGTCAGCCCAAGCGCCTTGCCGACATCACGGATCGCGCTGCGCGGCCGGTAATGAATCACGGTTGCGATGATCGCCGCGCGGTGCCTGCCATATCTGCGGTAGACATATTGCATCACCTCCTCGCGCCGCGAGTGCTCGAAATCGACGTCGATGTCCGGCGGCTCCAGCCGTTCCTTGGAAATGAAACGCTCGAACAGGAGATCGACCTTGGTCGGATCGACGGAAGTAACGCCGAGCACGTAGCACACGGCTGAGTTCGCAGCCGAGCCGCGGCCCTGGCAGAGGATTTTTTGGCTTCGCGCGTAACGGACGATGTCGTGCACGGTCAGGAAATAATGCGCGTAATTGAGCTTTCGGATCAGGCGTAGTTCCTTGTGCAAGACCTTTTTTGTCTTGGGCGAAATCCGCACCGGGAATCGTTGGTGCGCGCCCTGCCAGGTCAGATCTTCCAGATGACGCTGCGCAGTCTTGCCCGGCGGCACCGGCTCGTCGGGATACTGGTATTTGAGTTGAGCAAGCGAAAAATCGATGCGCCCGGCAAACCGCGTGGTTTCCGCGATCGCCTCCGGCACGTCGCGAAACAGCCGTGCCATTTCATCCGCAGATTTGAGATAGCGCTCCGCATTGGCTTCGAGCCGCTTGCCGATCGCATCAATGGTGGTCTTTTCACGGATGCAGGTGAGGACGTCCTGCAGAGGACGGCGCACGGGATGGTGATACAGCACCTCATTGGTCGCGAGCAGCGGCACGTGAGCGGTTGCGGCGATGGTCTGAAGCCGCGCAAGACGGCGCTTATCGTCGCCGCGGTACAAAAGGCTTGCTGCAAGCCACACCCCATCGGCGCAGCTGTGCCGCAATTGATCTAGAACATGAAACGCTTTTGCCATCTCGAAGCGATGCGACAGCATCACGGCCAGCAGCTGCCCCTGCGCAAATTCCAGCAGGTCATCGAGCTTCAGATGACATTCGCCCTTCTCGGTATCGTCTCCTCGCTTGCCGCGAGTGAGGAGCTGACACAGCCGGCCGTAAGCTTCCCGATCGCGCGGATAGACCAGAATGTCCGGCGTGCCATCCATGAAGACGAGGCGCGAACCGATCAGAAGCTTTGGCTTGTATTTGACGTTGGGATTTTCGAGTTCCTTGTAAGCCCGCACCACGCCTGCCAGCGTATTGTGGTCGGCGATGCCGATGACGGGAAGGCGCAGATCGCTAGCCTCATGCACGTAATCCTGCGGATGCGATCCGCCGAGCAGGAACGAAAAATTCGTGGTGATTCCGATTTCGGCATAACGATGGGTGTTCATGCGAATAATCCATGCACGAACCAGTTGGCAGGAGCAGGTTTACCCTCCTCGGTGACGAGTTCGCTGCTGTAAAGGCCATCGCGGTAAATCCAGAAACGCAGTCCGGCCTCATCCTCGACGCGGAAATAATCGCGGGTGAGAGTTTCGCCGCCGGACTTCCACCATTCCATGGCGATGCGTTCAGGGCCCTCCACCCGCACCACCACATGGGTTGCGCGCCGCCACGTAAAATGGTGCGGCGGCCCGTCGGGGACCGTTGCAAACGGCACCTTGATGGGTTCGGGCTTTTCAAACAGCCGCAATGGCCGCAATGGCGGCTCGCTCTCCACCCGTGCCGGCCAGACCGCGTGCGTAGCTGCGGCAAGATGATGCTGCGCCGGAGCTGCCAGCACCGCGCGTTCCGGAATATGGGTGTCTTGCGGCAGATGCACGACCACGCGCCGGCCGCCGATGCGCGCGGCGATACGGTCGATCAGGGCCGCCAACTCGTCATTGTCATGCACATTGGCATCGAGATCGCGCTGCTGCTGAACCACGATTTCGGTGCGGCTTGCGGACAGGCGAATGAGATCGAAGCCAAAACCGGGATCGAGCGGGTCGTTTAAAGAATCGAGCCGCTCGCGGAACAAGCGGTCGATCATCTCAGCTTTGGTCACGGCTTGTCCGGTGTCGAGTTCAATCGCGCGAACCGCGCCGTCGGTGCGAAAGAAGCTCGCTTCCAGCCGCCGCGCGCCTTTGCCTTGCTTCGCCATCGCCGTGACCAGCATCCCGGCGAGAGTGGATAATGTCGCCGATATCACGCCTTCGGTGATAACCGGTTCGGCAAACCGTTTCTCCACGATGTAGTCCGGCAGCGGTTTTTGGGGACTGATCGGGGCATCTCCCTGCCCTAGTGCGTGTTCCAGCAGCGTCGTGAAGGCTGCGCCGAACCTTGCGGTGATTTCGTGCCGTTCGCGGGAGGCGACATCGCCGATGGTTTTCAAGCCGGCGCGGCGCAGGCCGCGGATGACGGCATCGTCTGCGCCGAGCGCGGACACCGGCAGTGGCCTAACCGCATCGGCTTCCTCGCCGTCAGCAACGATGCAGCCATGGACATGACGCGTCATCGTCCGCGCGCAGATCGATGTGCCGGCGATGGCGGCACTGACGGCAAAGCCTTGCGCACTCAACACGCCACACAGGGTTCGCATCAGCGCGGCCTCGCCGCCGAACAGATGGGCGCAGCCGGTGATATCGAGAAACAGGCCGTGCGGTGGATCAAGCGCGACCAGCGGCGTGAAGCGGTCGCACCAGTCGGCGATGTCGTTCAGCGTGTTGGCGTCGGCCACTTCATCGGCATCGAACACCCTTAATTGCGGACAGATGGCGCGGGCATTGGCGAGCGGCAAGCCGACATCGAGGCCGAAACGCGCGGCCGCGTCGTCCATGGCAAAAATCTGCAGCGCGTTGTTTTGCTTGACGACGACGACGCTGGGATCATTGTTTTGTTTTGACGCGTTTTCTTCACGCGAACCGGTACCCACTTCGCTCGAAAACGCTTTGGTAGCGCTCTCGCGCGCGAGCTGGCGTTTGATGCGATCGATGGGCAGGCGCGGCAGCCACAGGCTGAGGATACGCCGCCGGTTGACTGAAAAGGCACTCATCACATTTCCATTCCATGATCCACCGGCCAACAGGGCCATGACGGTTGCGGACAAGCTGTGCGTCGAACAACGGCGCGCCCCACGCCGCAGGCATTAACGACGCCGCAGGCGGCGAATGCGCCGCGCGCACAATCCATCTGGTCTCGGCCGTTGAGGGCTGTGGCTGCGCCGCCAGCCGCAGCAGCAGGGCGGTGACGCCCGAGGTCTGGGCAGCCAGCGTCAATTTGCGGCTGGCGACGAGATCGAACTGTCGCGCCTCACCCCAGACTTCCAGCACGATGGCGCCCAGCGCATCGCAGGCCAACGCATCGGCGGCGGTCCGCAACGCGGCGTCCACGTCCGCCGCACGCACCGTCACGACAAGCCGCGGATCGAGGCCCAATTCGGCTAGCCCGCTCATCGACAGGGCGCCGGTTTCGATTTCGGTAAAATCCTGACGTATCCACACCAGCGGCCGCCGTGCCGCTACCCGTCCCGCAAAACCCGCGACAAAACCCGTCGCCGCGGCACTCTGCCGCCCTTCGGCGAATATTTCGTGCACCGCCGCCAATGCGAGACCGCCCTGCAGTGTCGCGTCGGCGTCGGGATGTCCGAGCGCTACCCTGTCAGGCCTAACCGCATCGCCGTGCGCCTCGAGGCGCTCGATGCTGCCCCGCAAAGTCGCAAGCGTATTCGTGCGGGCGCCGATCATGCGCCGCTCCTTTGGATTTGGATCGCCGCAAGCTCAGTTGAGTGAACCTGCTGCTGGCTCATTTGTTCATGATATGTTCTAATATAAAGCTAACAAGGCCGAAAGAGTCAATCGGGATTGTGCTCCCGTGATTCACGAGTGGAATCAAAGGGATTCCAGGGATGGAGCAGACCGCCCAACCGGAAATCCCGGTGAGAGGCCGCCAGATACCGCTGAGTATCGCGAGGACAGAGTTCGATGCATTTCATAATCCTCGACAGCGAGACCGATTTCGAAGGCTGGCGGAAGGCCGCTCGCGGACTGGTGCTGCATCATGTGCCGCCGTCCGAGGTGAAATGGTCGGTGCACGGCAACGGGCCCGAATTGTTCGAGCCATCGGCGACAACATTGCCGCTCGAAGCCCCGCAAGGCACTTTCAACGTACCGGCCAAATTCGTCGAACTGGCGCAGTCGGCCATCCTGCACCGCGACCCCAAGCGCTTTGCGATCCTCTATCGCCTGTTGTGGCAGCTGCGAAGCCATCATGAGCTATTGAGCCTTGCGACCGACCCCGCAATGTCACGCGCGCAGGCGATGGTGAAGGCCGTGCACCGCGACCAGCACAGGATGCAAGCCTCCGTCCGCTTTCGCGAAATCGGCCGCGAGCAGAAAGCGCATTTCGTTGCCTGGTTCGAGCCGGAGCATCACATCGTCGAAGCGACCGCGCCGTTCTTCGCGCGGCGTTTTGCGGATATGCCGTGGTCGATCCTCACCCCGGATGTCTGCGCGCATTGGGATGGCCATGTCGTCGCTTTCACGCCGGGCATCAGCAAGGCCGAGGCGCCCAGCGAAGACCGGCTGGTGGAAACCTGGCTGCGTTATCATGCCAGCGTCCTCGATCCCCGGCTGAAGGTGAACGCCATTCCGCGGAACCTGCCGGAGGCCTCAACGATTAAGTCTTATGCCGCAACCGAACCGGAGCAATCGCAGAAACCGGAATCGCCGATGAAACGCAATCAGGCGCCCGCCGACAGCCTAAAAATCCTGCGCGAAGAAGCCAGCATCTGCCGCAACTGTCATCTCTGGAAAGACGCGACGCAAACCGTGTTCGGCGAAGGCCCGCAGGATGCGCAAATCATGCTGGTCGGCGAGCAGCCCGGCGACAAGGAAGACCTTGCCGGCAAACCTTTCGTCGGACCTGCCGGGTTGATGCTCGACCGCGCGCTCGAAGAAGCCGGTATCGACCGCAGGAAGATCTACATCACCAACGCGGTAAAGCATTTCAAATTTTGGCCGCGCGGAAAAATCCGCCTGCATCAGAAGCCGAATACGGCCGAGATCAAAGCCTGCCGGCCTTGGTATGAACGCGAACTGGC
>DATBYN010000181.1:0-4944 GCA_036513695.1 Bradyrhizobium sp.
GCGGATATCGGCCACCGAGAACGGTTTTGTCACCACGTCGTAGACGATCGCGTTGAGGCCTGAGGCGCGTTCGCGCTGATCGGCAAAACCTGTCATCAATAAAATCGTCACCTTCGGAAAATCGCGCGCCGCGGCCAGCGCCAGCGCGATGCCGTCCATCACCGGCATCTGGATGTCGGTGAGCAGAAGGTCGAATGCGCCTTGATCGCGGCTGAGGATTTCCAGCGCCTCGGCGCCGTCTTCCGCGGTGACGGTTTCGTGGCCGTCCATGGCAATGGCGCGTGCCACCAGCGTGCGCATGGAGACTTCGTCGTCGGCGATCAAGACGCGCGGCATCGAGCCCTCAACCCTTTCGCTTGCGGAATCCCTAAAAGCCCGTTTCAGACGTTGCCGGCGGCAAGGTCCCGCTTGTTGAAGAAGCGTATATCGATATGACGCCCCTCGGGAGGCGGCGAGGCGAGCCGCGACTTGAACCAGGCTCGCTCGCCCGGCTTCAGCACGGGCTGCTCCAGCACCGTGTTCCAGGCGTAGATCTCCGCCCCCTGTGCGTCGCGAACGCTAAAGCGCAGCCGCGGCAATTCGACCGCCTTGCGGGTTTCGCCCGTGATCACTCCCTCGATCACCAGCACCGGCTTACCTTCCACGGTCTCGGTCGTGATCTTCACGTCCTTGAACATCAGCCCGCGCAGATTGACCTCAAGCCCGACCAATTTGTAGAACGTCGCGGTCTGCGGCAACAGTCGCACCACGTCGACCCGCCAGATGATCAGCGCCAGCACCAGCGCGCCCATGGCGGCGCAATATGTGGGCAGGCTGACCAACGGCTTGCGCGGCGCGCCCGTCCGCGGCCGTGGTAACAGCTTCCGGAGCCATGATTGGCGCCGCGCGGTCGTCTCCTTGTCAAGGTCGTCACCGGCGACCGACGGCCAGTCGGTGTCGGTGGACTGCGCCGCGCCCGCGCCATCCACCGGCCAGTCCCCTGAAATCGAGGGGCTGTCGATCACGGGGGTATCCGACGCCTCGCCCTCTTCGCGAGCCATCGCCTCCCATTGCGCGGCGGTATCGTCGGCATTTCCGGCCTCTTGGCCGGCCGCCGCCATGGCCGCTACCGGGGCGATCTCGATCGCATCCTCCGGCCGTGCCAGCCAGACCTCCTTGCAGCGGGAGCAGCGCACGGTGCGGCCGGCCATCCCCAGGGTAGCCGGATCAATGGCATAGGACGTTGTACAATGGGGGCAAACGATGTGCATGGAGCCAATCTCCACAATGATATCGCCCGGATGCTACAAGGCGACCGTTAACGAATCGGAAACCATAACCGAAGCACAACCAATTTGTCCGGTTCGCACCCGCAGCGAACCAGCAAAATTCCGGGACGGCGGATGGCCTCCGGTCCCGCCCCACATCGAACGGAGCTGAGCTTGGTTCGGTTCGAAAACGTTGGATTGCGTTACGGACTGGGTCCGGAGATTCTGCGCGACCTCAGTTTCCTGATCCCCGCCCACTCCTTCCAGTTCCTCACCGGCCCCTCCGGCGCCGGCAAGACCTCGCTGCTGCGGCTGTTGTTCTTGTCGCTGCGGCCGACCCGCGGCCTGGTCAATCTGTTCGGCCACGACGTCTCACTGCTCAACAAGGACGAGATCGCGGCCTTGCGCAAGCGGATCGGCATCGTGCTGCAGGACTTTCGCCTGCTCGATCACATGACCACTTACGAAAATGTGGCGCTGCCGTTCCGGGTGATGGGCCGCGCCGAATCCAGCTACCGCAAGGAGGTCATCGATCTCCTGAAATGGGTCGGCCTCGGCGAGCGCATGGATGCGCTGCCGCCGATCCTGTCCGGTGGCGAGAAGCAGCGCGCGGCGATCGCGCGCGCGGTGATTTCGCGGCCGCAGCTATTATTGGCGGATGAGCCGACCGGCAATGTCGATCCGACGCTGGGGCGGCGATTGTTGCGGCTGTTCATCGAACTGAACAAGACGGGTACCGCGGTCGTGATCGCGACCCACGACATCACGCTGATGGATCAGTTCGATGCGCGGCGGCTGGTGTTGCATCAGGGACGGCTGCATATCTATGAATAGGAACGGCAACGAGCAGCGCCCGCTGGTGGATCTCGGGCACGAACGCCCGCAGGTGCCGGCGCGGGCGCGCAATTTGTCGCCGATCGTGCCGCGCGCCTCGATCGCCGGCCGCGCGCTGGTCGCGGTCGTCGCCATCATGACGTTCCTGGCATCGATCACGACAGGCGCGGTGCTGTTGGTGAGCGCTTCGGCGGCGGAGTGGCAGTCCGAAGTCGCAAGCGAAATCACCATCCAGGTGCGTCCCGCGGCCGGGCGCGATCTCGAACGCGATACGGCGGCGGTGGCGGAAGCGATGCGCGCGCAACCCGGCATCGTCGAAACCAGGCCTTTCAGCAAGGAGGAATCCGCCAAACTGCTGGAGCCGTGGCTCGGCAGCGGATTGTCGCTCGACGACCTGCCGGTCCCGCGCGTCATTGTGGCGCGCCTGCAGCCCGGAACCACGCTTGATCTCGCGGCGCTGCGCGCCAGGGTGTCGCAGGTGGCGCCGACCGCCAGTGTCGACGATCACCGCGCCTGGATCGAGCGGATGCGCTCGATGACCGGCGCCACCGTGTTCGCCGGTATCGGCATCCTCGTTCTGGTGATCATTGCGACCATCATTTCGGTATCGTTCGCGACCCGCGGCGCAATGGCGGCGAATCGCCCGATCGTCGAAGTCCTGCACTTCGTCGGCGCCGGCGACCGCTTTATCGCCAATCGCTTTTTCCGGCATTTTCTGCGGCTCGGGCTCGAGGGCGGGGTGATCGGCGGTGGCATCGCGATGCTGTTATTCGGATTTTCCGAATCGGTCGCCGGCTGGTTCTCCGGCACCCCGGTCGGGGATCAGTTCGCGGCGCTATTGGGGACGTTTTCGCTGCGCCCGTCCGGTTACCTGGCACTGGCGGCGCAAGCGGTGCTGATCGCGGCGATCACGGCCTGGGCGTCGCGACGAACCCTGTTCTCGACGCTTGACGACATCGATTGACGCGCGTGGTCACGAAACCCTCGGCCAAAGCGGACTCCATTTCGTCCGAAAAGGCTCTAGACTTATGGCGGGAGAGGTCGCTGGCATCGATGAATCTGCAGGTGGACGATAGCACGCCGAAAGCGCCGGTCGCCGCGCCACGGGGTTTTTTGCGTGCCGCTGTCGCCATGGTGCTGGCGACCGCGTTCGTTGCTGCTGCGATCGGATTTGTCGGCTTTCTGTCGCAGTTGCGCGGCGCCGAAACGGTGCCCGACCGCAAGGCCGACGGCATCGTGGTGCTGACCGGCGGCTCCTCGCGCGTTTCGGATGCGATGGAACTATTGGCCGCCGGTTACGGCAAGCGGCTGTTGATCTCCGGAGTGCATCCGACCAATGCGGCAAGCGATATTTCCCGTTCGCTGTCCGACAATCAGTCGCTGTTGAGCTGCTGCGTCGATCTCGACCGCTCCGCCATCAACACCCGCAGCAACGCGGCGCAGACACGGCGCTGGGCGCATGAGCGCGGCTTCAAATCGCTGATCGTTGTGACATCGAATTACCACATGCCGCGGGCCATCGTCGAATTGTCGCATGCGATGCCCGATATTGCGCTCGTTCCGTTCGCGGTGGTCGGCGAGAAATGGCGCGATGAGCCATGGTGGACCAGTGGCGCGACGCTGCGGCTGTTGCTATCGGAATACGTCAAATACGTCGCCGCGGAGGTGCGGGTACGGCTCGCCGATGCCGGCCTCGACCTGGCGCCGGAGGCAGCAGAACTGCCGACCGGATCGCTGCCGCCGCACCGGCCGGCAACCGCTCAAGCCAACTGATCAGGGTATTCGATGGTTTCGATTTTCTTGCGCTCGCTGATCTACAACGTGCTGTTTTATGTGCTGCTGGTGCTCTGGATGCTGGTTGCCATCCCGACCTTTCTGCTGCCGCGGCGAATTTTCATGCGGGTCGCCAAGGCTTGGGCGCGCAGCAACATCTGGCTGATGAGCCTGATATGTCACATCAAAGTGGAATATCGCGGCGTCGAGAAGATTCCGAAAGGTCCGCTGATCGTCGCATCAAAGCATCAGTCGATGTGGGAGACTTTTGCGCTGCTGCAGTTCTTCGATGCGCCGCTGTTCATCTACAAGCGCGAGCTGGGCTGGATTCCCTTTTTCGGCTGGTATCTGATGAAGTCGGGGATGATCGGCGTCGATCGCGATGGCGGCATGCGGTCGCTGATGGAGATGGCGCGGCGCGCGCCAAAGGAAATTCGCAGCGGCCGGCAGTTGATCATTTTCCCGGAAGGCACCCGTAGCCCGGTCGACGCGACACCAAACTACATGACCGGAGTGGGGCAGATCTATGCCAGCGCCGCGGTGCCATGCATTCCGGTGGCGCTGAATTCCGGGCTGTTCTGGCCGCGTCGGACCTTCATGCGCTATCCCGGCACGCTGGTGGTCGAATTCCTCGATCCACTGCCGCCGGGGCTGGCGCGCAAGGAATTTAGCATCCGGATCAGGACGTCGATCGAGGACGCGACAAAACGTCTGGTCGACGCGGCGCGGCAGGAGCAGGCGCAATTGTTCGGCCGTGTACGAAGTTCGGCGTCGGCGAAGGCGTGACTTACCTGCCCTGGGGGGGTCGACGCGAATGAAATGAGCGGCGGGGCGGGGTGACAGTCTCTCCCGTCGAACGGTGCCCGAGTTGAGAGATCACCCCACCCCGTCTCGCATCTTGCTTCGCGCGATGCGAGCCGACCCTCCCCCTCCAGGGCAGGGTGAAGTTACCGGTGCAGCGGCCTGTCATCGTGCAGCATCGACGCCAGCTGATGCAGTTGCTCGTCGCGAAAACCTTGCGCCTCGATCGACTTCGCGGTGGACAGCACGTAGTCGCGATTGTTTCCGGAACGGCCGTGGCCCTGCAGCA
>DATBYN010000182.1:0-6686 GCA_036513695.1 Bradyrhizobium sp.
CGCATCAGCTCCTGGAGCAATTTTCGATTGGACGCCGCTTCCGCGGTAACGTGGGGGCTGGCCGTGCTTGCAAGCGGGTCAAGGCAATCATACCCGGTGCCGAGATCGATCGTGCCATCCTCGAAACGCTCGGCCTTCGCAGCGCTACAAGGTTTTGGCGGAGCCGTCGGGTCGTAGGCGGGCGGCGCAGCAAGATCCGCCGGCACGATGGCGAGATCGACGGTACTGCCGCGCGAATGCGCCGAGCGTGAAGTAAGATAGCCAAGTGCAAATAGCTGCGCCTTGTCGGTGTTCGGAAAGAATTCCGCTTTCATGCGGGCGTCTTGTTGTATCCTGCTCCAGGCGATAAATTCGCTGACCGCGCGAGCGGGTCGATAGCAATCCCAGACCATGAGCGAGAGGTTTTTGGCGGCGAGTGCTGCTTGCACCTGGCTCAATGCGCGCGCCGCCTTTTCGGTCAGCACACACTCGTTGGCCAGATAACCCTGCACCGGTCTGCCCATGAAATTGTGCGAGCCGGCGTAGCGAATATCCTGTCGGATTGCCGGCTCCATGTCGGCGAGATAGACAAACCCCTTCGGCAGTTTTGCACCGGCGGCTGGCGCTTCGCGGGGGTTGCAGAACTTTTTCACCGCCTCGACGATCGAGGCCGCAATGATCCCTTGATAAGCGGGAGTTGACACGACCAATTCTTCGTCGCGATTGGCGATCACACCGGCTTCAAGCAGCACGGCCGGCATTTTTGTGTGTTTCAGCACAACCAGATTATCTCTGCGGTAAATTCCTCGCTTTGAATCCAGGTATGGCGCCCTGGCCCCGGCCGGATTGTTCTGCTCATGGATGGTCGTGAAATGCAGGCCGCCAGCGATTAGCTGATCGGCCAGCATTCGCGCCAGACCAAGGCTGTCTTCGTATCTCGAGGAGACGTGAAGCGAAAACCCTTTTGAGTCGTCAAAAAAGGAATGTGGCTGCCCTTCGTAGAACCAGGGATTGAGATATTTGTCCCGCACGCTGTCATGGTGAATGGAAATAAAGATGTCGGCGTTCATGCCGTTGGCGCGCTCGGCTCGCTGGTTCAACCCGGCATGCCCGTTCTGCGCCGTCACCATCAGGAAAGTGGAACTGAAACCGGCGCCTAAAAGCTCGTCGCGTACGCGCTGGGCCAGTTTGATGTTGAACTCGTATTCTCCAATGCCGCGTGCGCTGGTGGCTCCCACATTGGTGGCGGTGTGCCCGACGTCGAGCGCGATCGCGATATTTTCGGGCGCTTTGGAAGTGCAACTTGCCGCCAGCGCGGGTCGGACCTGCAACGTCAATAAAAAGGCAAACGGCATCAGCAGCCACGCGATCGGCGCCGCGGCCTTCTTCGCTATCCTCCCGACACATATCAATTTTAGATGCTCACACCAGGAGACGCTGACAGAGCCCAGCGACCTGTCAGCGTGAGAGGGCTGTCACCAAATGTTTCATCATCCTGAACTAGACCCTTCGTCGAACAAGCGCAACGCCATCGGCGAATGGGCCAAGGTGCCGCCGGCGCGCACCGCGGCAGCGATGAATGCGGTCTCTGCCAACTCTGCCTGGGTGGCACCATGTTCACGCGCGCGATTTGTGTGAACATCGATGCAATATGCGCACTGCGAGGTCAGCGCGATGCGAGCGCGACGAGTTTCCTGTATTTGCGGGGGACCGCCACCGCGGCAAAAAAACTTAAGGAAGTTGCGGTTATCCAATATCCGACATTCCCGCTTCCGCCGCGCGCCGCCTCAGCAACTCCTGCTCGCGCTGGTTGCCTGCAAGCCGCGCTGCCGCCTCGAACGCGGCGCGCGCTTCGGGGCGGCGACCGAGTTTTTGCAAGAGATCGCCGCGGACGCTCTCCAACAGATGATAGTTTTTCAGCGTCGGCTCGTGCACCAGACGGTCCACGATGGTGAGCGCGGCTTGCGGGCCCTCGGCCATGCCGACCGCAACCGCGCGGTTGAGTTCGATGACCGGCGAATTCACGCGTTTTGCCAGCTCCGCATAAAGTCCGGCAATCCTCGGCCAGTCGGTCGCATCTGCCGTGCCGGCCCTGGCGTGGCACGCGACGATGGCCGCCTGTAGGGCATAAAAACCGTCCGCGCCGCCGAGTTCGCGCGCCCGCGCCAGCGCCTGCAATCCGCGCCGGATCTGAAGCTGGTCCCAGAGCGCGCGGTTTTGCTCCAGCAACAGGATGGGTTCGCCGGCCGCGTCCGTGCGGGCCGCGGTGCGCGAGGCGTTCAGCTCCATCAGCGCCAGCAATCCCTGCGCTTCCGGCTCCTGCGGCGCAATCGACGTCAGCACGCGGCCGATGCGGAGCGCTTCGTTGCAGAGCTGCGGACGCAGCCAGTCGACGCCACGCGCCGCGGTATAGCCTTCGTTGAAGATGAGATAGACGACTTCCAGCACGGATGCGAGCCGCCCGGAAAGCTCGCCGCTGCGCGGGGTCTCGTAAGTGAGCCCGGATTCCGACAGCGTCCTTTTGGCACGCACGATGCGCTGCGCGATCGTCGCGTCCGGTACCAGGAAGGCGCGGGCGATTTCTTCCGTGGTCAATCCGCAAATCATCCGCAGCGCAAGCGCGGCGCGGGCCTCGCGCGACAATAGCGGATGACAGGCGGTGAAGATCAGCCGCAGCATTTCGTCGCCGATGTCATCGTCGAGCGATGCATCCAGATCGGGCACGGCCAGCTGCTCCTGCTCGATGTCGCGCGCGACCATCTCGTGCTTGCGCGCGAGCATTTTGGTGCGGCGCAGCTGATCCAGTGCCCGGCGCTTGGCGGTCGCCATCAGCCAGGCGCCGGGTTGTTCCGGCACGCCTGAGGTGGGCCAATGCTCGAGCGCGGCCACCAGCGCTTCCTGCGTCAGATCTTCCGCCAGCGGCACATCGCGCAGCATTCGCGACAGGCTTGTGATCAGCCGCGGCTGCTCGATCCGCCAGACCGCAAGGATCGTGCGATGGACATCGGCGGCCGTCATGGCCGCCGACCGTCTCGGCCGAAAGCCCGTCTCAAGGGGTGGCAAACGCGCGAAGCTCGCACGTCCCCTCCCAGCCCGGCATGTGGTCGAGATGCAGTTGCATGAATTCCCTTGCCATCGCTACCGCCTCTTCCTTGTCGCGCAGTTCGAAGATCGCGTAGCCGCCGACAACCTCCTTGGCTTCGACAAAGGGGCCGTCGATGACACTGAGCTTGCCATCGGCGATGCGGACCTGGGCGCCGGTCTGGACCGGCATCAATCCGCCATTGTCGAGCATGCGGCCGGCCTTGATCTCGCGGTCGGCGAGTTTGTGCATCGCCTCGATGAGTTGCGGCGTCGGGTTTCCGGGCGCACCGGGATGTTTGACGAGATACATGAAACGCATCGAAAAACTCCTTTTGAGGCGAGCCGCAGGCGCGCTGCCTCGCGGAACTGTCTCGCTATTCAGGTCGACGATCCAGCCCGGCGCGGATCGACATCGGTTTTTAAAAAAATCGCCTGCTCTTCATTGGACCAATTCCAGCCCGGCGCAATGCAGGCCCTCACCGGAATAGCCTCTCTATCGTCTTACGAGGCTCGGCTTGTCTGAAAGGCGGTATGCGTTTAACGCACGCTTGATCCTGTCAAAGAACTTTCCGGGGAGAAATCCGTAAAGGCAGGTAGCGCCTTTCGAAGATGATGCTCCGCGACGGGTTTTTGTGGGCTTCAGATCGTAACCGGGCCAAACGAATATGTTGTATTCGGTCACGTCGACCCAGGATGGGTCCTCGTCCAATCCCAGACGTTCTTTGATGGCTTGCGGGATAGGGATCTTCGTGTTGCCGCCTTGCGCGGGCGCGGAATGCGTAATTGGCACCACATAGACCAGTTCGCCAGGCCCGGCGTCGGTCCTGACGAGCACGATCGCGGCAGGCCTGTCTTTTCGCCCCGAGGTCCCGCCTTTTTCCGCCTCGCGATTCCAAAGGTAGGAGTAGCTCAGGACCATGCCTGGCAACGGCTTTGCGGGAATCTCCACCGCGAGGTTTCAGCGCCGCGGTGGCTTGGAATCTTCGGCGTAGTCGTAGTCGTGCTCGGCGGGGACCTGAGCCTGGTCGATCTGGACCATCTCACCCTCAGACAGGTCTCGCGTCGAGCCGGCCCGGCGGTACGAGGCCCATAGTTCGTGGAAAGTTTCCGCAGAGACCAGATATACCGTCTCCCTGCCGTATTTTGTAATTTGTACCGGCTCCTTGAGGGCCCGGTCGTGCCAGACGCCAAAATTCTTTTGGACGTCCGATGCCGCTACCTTGGTACTCATGGGTCCTCCAAATCTGCACAACACCCGTAAGATACGGAACATGGCAGCCATTTTCAACTCGCCGGATTTGACAAATTTGTTTGTATAACATACAAATAAACCCGATGACCGGCCACCGGAATACGCGACGAGGGACGACGTGAAAAACCCCGCTCCAAGCGATCGTTCGAGCGATCCCAAGCACAGCGTCCGCGCGACCCGCACGGCGGGCCGGCAGATGCGCTCGCGGCTGCTCGATGCGGCGAGCCTCTTGTTCAAGGAGCGCGGGCTCGCGGCGGTCTCGATCGCCGATATCGCCGCAAGCGCCGACGCCTTTCCGAGCCAGATCACCTATTATTTTCGGACCAAAGAGGCGCTGTTCGTCGAAGCCGCCTGCCGCGACGTACTCCATGTCGCGCGCGCGGCAGAGGAGCATGCCGGGAAGCAGCTCTCACCGGCGGATTACACCCGCGCGCTGGTCGACAGCGTGATGGGGGCGGACGCCGTCGGCTTCTTTGTCGAGGCGATGACGCTGACCCGGCGCCGCCAGGATCTGGCGCCGCTGGTCGAGCGGACGGTCGAACGATTGCACGCCGAGGGTTTGCGCGCCTATGCCGCCGAGATGGCCGCGCGCGGCTGGCATTCGCGGCTCGATCCGGAAACCAGCGCGCGGCGGTTTTGGGCGATCGCAATCGGCGTCACGCTCGAAGGCCATGCGATGGGCCGCGCACCGGAGCAGCTTGCCACCGAGATGCTGCGCCTGATCGGCACGCAAGCCGACGCGCCTGCCGGTGCTGCGCGCCTGAAAATAGTCGGCGCCGGAAATTCCGACAGCTCGTCCGAAGCTTAAGGAGAAATCGCGATGACCGCCCTTCGCATGCGCGCCCGGAATTTTTTGACCGAGCAGGAATTGATCGAGGTGCGCACGCGCGCGACCTGGAAGAGCATTTTGCTCATTGCGCATGCATGGACCCTGATCCTCGGTTCGATCGCGATGGTCGCGGCGTGGCCCAATCCGTTCACCCTCGTGCTCGCGGTCGCGATCATCGGCTCGCGCCAGCTTGGCCTCGCGATCCTGATGCATGACGGCGCCCATGGCGCTCTCGCCAACGGCGAGAAATTGAACATGGTGCTGAGCCAATGGTTTTGCGCCTATCCGGTTTTTGCCGAGACCAAGGCCTATCGCCGCTATCATCTGCAGCATCACGCCCGCACCCAGCAGGAGGACGATCCCGATCTAATCCTGTCGGCGCCTTTTCCGATCACGCAGGCGAGCTACCGCCGAAAATTCTGGCGCGACATCTCGGGCCAGACCGGCTATGCGCAGCGCAAGGCGCAGTTTCTCAACGCGCTCGGTGACGGCTCGTGGCCATTGACAAAACGCGCCGCACATTTTTGGGGCAAACTTGGTCCCCAACTCGTCTTCAATCTCATTTTCCTTAGTGGATTGGCGACCGCGGGCGTGTGGTGGGCCTATCCGCTATTGTGGCTGTTGCCGCTAATGACCTGGATGATGGTGATCACCCGGATCCGCAACATTGCCGAACATGCCGTGGTGCCCGATAGCGACGATCCGCTGCGCAACACCCGCACCACGCGCGCCGGTTTTATCGAGCGGCTGTTCATCGCGCCGTATTTTGTCAATTATCATCTCGAGCATCATCTGCTGTTCTATGTGCCCTGCTACAACCTGCCGCGCGTCCATAAGATTCTGTCTCGCAGCGCTTATGCGGCACGGATGGAGGTGCAGCCGAACTACGCGGCTGTGCTACGGCTCGCAACCGCAAAACCCGCCAGTGAAGACCGGCCCGGCACGCTCGTGAGCAACGTTCGGCGCGCCCGCGCCGGCGTCACGGTGGACAACAATCAGATTTCGTCGGGGTTTTAGAGCATGAGCCGGAAAAGTGGGTACCGGTTTTCCCTCGCGACAAACGCGAAGCGTTTGCGCGGAGATCATGCTCCAACAAAAACATCGAGCGAGATGACGATTCGAAGAAAAGTCATCTCGAGATCGACTACTGCTGGTCGCTACCCATCGCAGCCGCGAGCTTGTCGTAATATTTGGTGACAAGGTCGATATTGCCCTTGTTCGCGATCGGCTGCGCCGGCGCCTTCAACGCGTCGTTGAGGTCGGCCAGCGCTTCCTTCTTGTCCTTTGCCGACATTTTCTTGTCGGCCTGGACTTCGGCAATCTGCGCCTTGATGACGGCCTCGGCGCCGACATATTTCTTGGTCGCCGAATCGAAGCCCGCCATCACCAGGCTGATGTTGTCGAGGACGTTGTTATACTCGTCGTAGCTGGCAAAGCCGCTCTTCTTGGCGATACCTTCGAGCTGTGCAATGATCTTGGGATCCGGCTTGGCGTTCTCCGGCAATTTTGCGGTGATCGCATCCATGTCAGGGCCCGCCGCCA
>DATBYN010000183.1:0-6408 GCA_036513695.1 Bradyrhizobium sp.
TTTCAGCGAGCAGGTCGATGTCGAAGCGCAGCTGTGCCGTGCGCGCGTCGACGACTTCCTCGTGCAGCGTCAGCAGGTCGATCAACAGGGTCGCCAGCTTCGCCTCGTTGAGCACGCGCGCGACATATCGATTGCGGGGGCTGTGCCGACTGCTGCCACTGCCATGGGCGAAGAGCACGATCGCCCGGGATTCCTCCGGCAGGGTTAGATTGCCTTCGAGCGTCACCGAGCCGGCCGGAACCTGGACCAACTGCTCTTCGACCGTTTGAGCCAAAGGATTGTTCATTGTATGTTTCCTGCTTACACCGCGAAGGGGAACGTCTCCGGAAGCTCGCCCGCTTCCCACTCTTCCGTGGTTTCAAGCGGCTTGACCGCGTGCGTCTCGTCGAAATGCAGTATGGCGTCGAATTGCTCGGCTAGTCGCGCCCGGAAATAATGGCTCTGCCGCTCAGTCTCGGGACGATAGATCACGCCGATCGCCCGCTCGAGCCGGGGCGCGCCTAATTGCTGCGCCATCCCGTCGCTGTCGTTCAGGATAAGCAGGAATCGGTCGCGCCCTGCGGTATGGAACAGCGCCTCGTAGCTGCCGGCCAACGCCGGGCGAACGCGTTTGCGCTCAGCCGATTTGCCCCAATCGGATGCGGCGGTAACAGTGCCATGGTGTGTGGTAAAGCCGACCAGTACCGCCTCGTTGCCGTATTTCTCTCGCACGAGCTGGCCGACATTCAGCTCGCCGCGCTGGCCCATTTCCGTCGCGCGTGCATCGCCGAGATGCGAATTATGCTCCCATACCGCCAGCTTCGCGCGGCGACCCTTGCGGCCAAGATGGGCAACCAGCGCATCGAGCGTTTCGGCCATATGGCGGTCGCGCAGGTTCCATGACGATATCTCTTCGAGAAATACCGAGCGGTAATATGCCTCGGCATTCTTCACCAACCGGGCGTTCTGCTCGGCGTAGAACTGTTCGTCTTCGGCCAACCGGCCGCCGCTTCGCACATAGTCGCTCGCGCGGCGCTGCAACTCGACCAACTGGCTGACGACCTCCTCCTCGCACGACTTGGAAAGATTCAATCGCGTCAGGAGGCCATAGGCCTGGGTATCCTCGCCGACATGATCGAAGCAGGAGTAACGTTCGCGTGCCTGCTTGGCCGCCTCGGGATCCAGCTTTTCCAGATAGCGCAGCACGGCCTTCATCGACGCATGCAGACTGTAGAGATCGAGGCCGTAAAACCCGACTTTTTCTGCGCCCGGCGGCAGCGCGTCGTTGTATGACCGCAGCCACTCGATGAACTCGACCACCACCGTGTTGCGCCACATCCATGTCGGGAAGCGGCGAAAATCGGCGAGCGCCTCCGCCGCATCAACGTCGTCGCTCGCGCCGCGGACATAGCGGTTGAGCCGATAGGCGTCAGGCCAATCCGCCTCCACGGCGACGGCAGCGAAGTTTTTTTCCGCGATCAGCCGCTTTGTTATCTCGGCGCGCTCGCAATAAAACTCGTGGGTGCCGTGGGATGCTTCACCCAATAGCGCAAAGCGTGCCTCTCCGATCCGGCCGATCAGCGGATCGTAATCGCGAGCAGAGCCCGCCAGCGGGTAGGCATTCTCACGCAACGCCTTGATGAGTGCGCTGTCTGCTGTCGGGCTTTCCGCGATCTTGCCTTTTTGCGGCGTACTTGCCCGCGCGAGCAAATCGCGAACCTCTTCGTCCGTCGTCTGCGAGAAATCCCGGTACCAGCGGCCGACCGCTTGGAACGGCTCCGGCGTAACGGCGCAGATGACGTCGTCGGCCCTGGTTTTCATCTCCTCGCAGGTTTCGGGCGATGCGGTCGGAACCGCGACGACGATGCGGGCCGGATTCTGCTGCCGCAATGCTTCAATCGCGGCGTGCATGGTGGCCCCGGTCGCCAAGCCGTCGTCCACCAGAACAACAGTGCGGCCGCGAACGTCGGGCGGCGGACGACCTCCGCGGTAAAGCCGCTCGCGCCGCGCCAGCTCTTGCAGTTCACGCGCCGCGACCGCATCGATCATTTGCTCGGGGATACCAAGACGCTCGACGAGCTGATCGTTTAGCACGCGCACGCCACCCGTCGCGACCGCCCCCATGGCCAATTCCTCGTAGCCGGGGACGCCAAGCTTGCGGACGACAAAAACGTCCATCGGCGCACCGAGCGCACGCGCCACTTCATAAGCGACGGGCACGCCGCCGCGTGGCAGCGCCAGCACGAGCACGTCCGGGCGATTGGCATAGGCTGCGAGCCTTTCAGCGAGCAACCGGCCGGCTTCGCGGCGATCGCGAAAGAGTCCTGGCTTGACGAGGGTTGAATTCATGTCTCGTCCTCCCCTGTTGAGGCTGCCTCTGCGCAACACCGTTGCCAAGCGGACCGCTCGGCGAAAACCGTTACATCACGCCAGCAACGGCGCGATGAGATAACGCGCATTTCCTGCGCGCGTTCACGGCGAAGCGGACTGTGCTGCTCAAGACCATCGACGGCCTTGACAGCCGTCAAGCCAACGTTCGTGGTCGCGCGTGTTTGATGACGCTACGCTTCCTGCTTCACTTTATCGCGGCGCGCCGGCACAGCGGCGCCATTTGAGAGCGCGGCATGTAGCTCCGCTCCGACAACTGCCCCCTCGCCGATTGCGGCGCCGACCCGCTTGACCGATCCGGACCGGACATCGCCGGAGGCGAATACGTTGCGAACGCTGGTTTCCAGCGGCAGCGGACGGCCGGATCCATTAATCGACCACCGGGCCTCGGGTGGAACATCCGATCCCGTCAGAATGAAGTTCTTGGTGTCCAGGGCAACTCCGCAGTCTCTAAGCCAAGCCGTGGCCGGCTCCGCGCCGATAAAGCAAAAGACGTGGCGGATTGGTTTCTCGGTTTCCTCGCCGGTCAAATTATTGCGCCAGCGCACGCGCTCAAGCTGCTTTTCCCGGCTCCCGTAAAGGGCAACGATTTCCGTGTTGGTCAATACCTCGATATTGTCGATCGCGCGGATGCGGTCGATGAGATATTGCGACATGCTCTCTGCGAGACTCGGGCCGCGCACCAGCATCCAGATTTTTTTGGCGAAGTTGCGCAGGAAGACCGCGGCCTGGCCGGCCGAGTTGCCGCCCCCGACCAAGACGATCTCCTCATCCCTGCACAGGCGCGCCTCGATGGGAGAAGCCCAGTACCAGACACCGCGCCCCTCGAAATCAGAAAGGTTCGGAATGTTGAGCCGCCGATAGCGAGCGCCGGTCGCGACCACCACCGTCTGGGCCTTGACGCGCCGACCGTCATCGAGGCGGAGCGCCAGCGGCGCTTCGGTCAGATCGGGGCGGACCACCTCGGCGGGTATCACCATCCTGGCACCGAATTTCTGCGCCTGGACAAAGGCGCGGCCGGTGAGCGCCTGGCCGGAAATGCCGGCCGGGAAACCGAGATAATTCTCGATACGCGCGCTCGCGCCAGCCTGTCCGCCGAAGGCGCGCGCGTCGAGGACGATGACCGACAGACCTTCGGAGGCGGCATAGACCGCGGTCGAGAGGCCGGCGGGTCCGGCGCCGACAACTGCCACGTCATAGGTTTGGTCCCGTTCGTCGACCGGAACCATTCCAAGCGCCCGTGCCAATTCGGCCTCGCTCGGGTTTTTCAGGATCGTACCCTTCGGACACACCGCCAGCGGCAGGTCGGTGGGGCTCGGCGCATATTGCTGGACCAGTTTGGCTGCGTCCTCATCCTTCTCCGGATCCAGCAATTGATGCGGGTACGCATTGCGGGCCAGGAAACCTTGCAGACGTATAATGTCCGGACTGGATTCGGGGCCAATCAGGACTGGGCCACCAGCACCAGCCTCGATCAGGACGACACGACGCAGGATCAGCGCCTGCATGATCCGCTCGCCGAGTTCGGGCTCTTCGATCATCAGGGCGCGCAAATTTTGCGGCGGGATCAACAGCGCTTCTACGTCATCGATCGCATGTACATCGACGAATGCCGGCTGGCCTGACAGCTGCCCGACTTCGGCGACGAACTGGCCGGGCCCCATCTCCACAATCGGCGCGCTATGCCCTAACGGGTCACGTCGCGTGACGCGCACCGACCCCTTGATCAGCACATACATGCCGGGAGCGATGTCGCCTGTCAGGAACAGCGCCTCGCCCGGTGCATAGCGCCGTACCTCGCCGAAACGGCGAAGCCGGTCGATTTCCCGCGGGGTGAGCTTTGGAAACATCTGCTCGTGGCGAGTATCGATCGTCGACATGTCGGGCCCTTTTGTCAGACAATGTGAAGCCATCAATGAGCCATCAGAAGCGGAACAGGCGCATCGTGCATGAGTTCGTAGGTCACCCCACCGAGCAACCGCTCACGCAGGGGCAAATGACCGTATCCACCCATAACGATGAGGTCGGCCTTGCGCCGTTCGGCCTCCGCCATCAACTTGGTTGCGACTTCTTTGCTGCTGCTCTTGATGCGATGCAGCGCGGCGTGGATCTCGTGATGCCGGAGATGATTGACGGCGTCGACACCGAGGATGGCCTCTTCTTCGGTCGGGTGCTCGCTGGTCACTACCACGACCGTAACCTCATCCGCGAGGCTGAGAAATGGAATGCTTTCGCTCAGGGCCCGGGCCGCTTCCCGGCTGCCATTCCAGGCTATTAGGATGCGGCTGAAGTCGATCTTTGGCCGCTCGGTCTCCGGGACCAGGAACAAGTGCCGGCCCGATCCGAACAGAACGCCTTCGACCATCTGATCGGGATCCATCGCACCATTGGGACGCAGCGCCACAAACGTGTCGGCGGAGCGTGCCTCGCGGGCGGCCACCTTGGCGATGTCGTCAGCCAATATATCGAACCGTCTGATCTCGACCGGCCGCTCAAGCTGCCGGAGGCGCCTTGTCAGCAACTTCTCGATTTCGTCGCCGGCCTCGCGCGCGCTGTCGATCAGTTCCGCCGTGGCGTCCCCTTCAACCGGACCGGGCAAAGGCAAGGGATTGAGAAACAGGCCGATGATAGCTTTAGGTTGGAGCCGTCTGGAAATATCGGCGACCGCCGCCAGGCGAATCTCGTCGGAAACACCTCCATCCAACCAAACCATCACATCCCTGATCATCGCTTTCCTCCTGACTCGACGACAAATGCGACGGAGCCATTTGACTTGCACTGCCGTCACTACATCAGCAGATCGAAAATGCGGAAGCACTGCTGCCAATGCCTGGTTGCCGGGTTCTTCAGATCGCCATCGATGATCTTGAAGGCGCGCACGAGCGCCACGCTCAGCCCACCCACGACCGCAGGCAGTTGATCTTCGGTATCTTCGCCATAATCGAGCTCAAGCGGCGGCTGGGCGGCAAGATGCTCGAGGATCGGTCGTAATTCGATCTCTTCGTCGATCTCTTCGAATTGCTGGATGTTTTGCTGCAGGCCCTTGGTGATGGGCAGGTCGAACGGCTCGATGACAGTCCGGCCATTTGCCTTCGCGACCGCTTCAGCGCGAACCAGCAGGTCATAGATCTTCCGGTTGATGAAATCGCTATAGCGCTTGAGGTCCTGCTTATCGACATCGAGCCCGGCCGCGATCCGGAAGAATCGCTCGAACTTCGCCACGCTCATGACATGGCTGGTGGGCCCTTTGTTCGGTTGCACCGCGGCGATCATGACGCGATGTTGCCGTGCGTCAGCGGGGACCCAATTGACGGCCGTCAGATTCTTTCGATTTTCTTCTGCCGATTTTCTCCCTGGTGCTGAAAATTGATCCCCGTCACGGCGCTGTTCCCGATCCCCTGACAATCGTCGCTGATCGCGTGGAGCTCAAGCGATGGCATCCGCCGCCATTCACGTCGTTCCGGACGACAGTTTCGACGACTGGGTCGTGCGCGGCGACATCGGGCAGGAGTTCGGTCACTTCCCTACCCTAGAGGAAGCCGAGCTGGCCGCCGAACCGCTCGCGCGAGAGCGCGACGCCGACCTGATTGTTCACCTCCCAGACGGAAGAACGAGCCGCAAGAGTTTTAAGAAGGGCTGGACGGCCAGATTGCTCGAGATGATCGGCCGGAATTGACCGATGCCTGTCAGGCCTTGACGCCGTCGATGTGTTCGCGGGTCCATGCCAGAAGCTGGGCCAGGGGCATAACCCCTGACCTGCGTGCAATCTCGCGGCCATGGTGCACGAGCATCAGCGTCGGTATGCTCTGAATGGAGAAGCGCTGCAGCAGATCCGGCACCGCATCGCTGTCCACCTTGACCAGCCGTACCTCAGGCTCGAGCTGGGTTGCCACCTGTTCGAAGATCGGCGCCATCGTGCGGCACGGACCACACCAGCTTGCCCAGAAATCAACCAGCAGCGGAATGTCACTACGCTGTGCGTGCTTATCGAAGCGAGCGGTGCTGTTCAGTGCAGCCGGCCGCTTCTCGAAAAGCGGCCGA